>JADFXZ010000015.1:3551-23008 GCA_015233265.1 Nitrospirota bacterium | reverse complement strand
CAGTATCGGCAGAAGCGGTATGTGGCTTGCAATAAAATACCTGCTGATATTGCCCTGACGTTTATCAGAATGCTTGAGATGATTCTCAGGCAGAGAAACATACTAAACATGATGACAGAGGCGGTTAAGGGTGTGTTGAGAAATAAGAAATCAGTGCTTATAGCAATGCCGCTTTTAATAGGAATGCTGCCCTCGATAGGGGGTGCACATTTTTCGTGTCCTATGGTGGAGGACTCAGCCCGGGGGCTTGATTTGACTCAGGAGGACAAGGCGTTTACAAATTACTGGTACAGGCACCCTTGGGAGGCCACGCTGCCGCTGTATCCGGGGCTTATACTTGCTACATTGATTACCCACATCGGGATGAGGCAGATGATTCTGTTAAACCTCGGCTATTCTGCGGCTATGATTGTCATTGGCCTGTTGTTTTGTATGAATGGCGTGCGGGGGGCGTTTCCTAAGGTGGAGAGGGTCTCCAGCTGGGCGTTCCTAAGTTTTGTGCCATTTGTTGTACTGCTTGTGTTGGTCATAGGCTTTAGTGTAAAGCTGCACTATGCGCTTGTTGTAATGGTCTTTGGGCTGATGATTTATTTCCGGTATAGCTTAAAGGCAGTGTCGAAGGTATTGATATATGGGTTTAACAGGGAGGTGGTGCTGTTGATTATTGGAGTGATGTTGTTTCAATCGACACTTGAGCACTCAGGGGTTGTGGGCAATATCAGCAGGTATTTTATTGCAAGCCACATACCGCTTCTGCCGATACTGTTTCTGCTGCCATTTGTGACGGGGATTGTCACGGGATTTACGCTGGCCTTTGTGGGCAGTGTGTTTCCGCTGTTTATGAGTCTGCCCGGGCTGGACGCGCATTCGTTTTCATTTGCCTTTGCGGCTGGCTACGCCGGGGTGCTTTTATCCCCGGTGCATGTGTGCCTGATTCTTACGAGGGATTACTTTAAGGCCGATGTATGGGGCCTGTATAAAAAAATAATTCCGGCGGTGTTGCTTTATTTTATAGCGCCGGTTCTGGAGTATGTTATATTCAGACACCTGCATAGCGGTTGAGTTTTGCCAGCAAGCTGTGGTAGTATCATAGAAATTCAGCTAATGGCTATGGAAGAAACTCGATGATAATACGTGCGATAATTGAACAAGATGAGGATGGGTACTTCACAGCCGAAGTCCCTGCCCTCCCCGGATGCTTTTCACAAGGTAATACACACGAAGAGGCCGTTTTAAACATAAAAGAGGCAATTGCGGGATGGCTTGAGGTTATGGAGGCTGACCATTTAAGAAATGCCGAAAATGTAATTGAAGTATCGATATAGTGCCGGAGAAATTGATACCATGTTCAGGCGCGGATGCCGTTGCTAAGTTTAAGAAAGCTGACTGGTTGGTAAAACGTCAGAAAGGCTCGCACGTCATGCTTACAAAAAGAGGCTATATGTGGACATTGTCAATTCCCCAACACGAAGTGCTTGGCCGGGGGCTTTTAAGAAAACTAATACATCAAGCCGGTATTACAGTCGAAGAGTTTAATGGAATTAGAGGTAACGGTACTGGTAGAATTGTTATGGGGTTACAATGGATTATTTATAGGGATTATTTTAAAGATTTAAAAGAGAGAAGCATTCTGTGATTAAAATAGATGAGAAAATAAGGGAACATTAGAGTGTTGTCGGCGAGATGTCCCAGCAGGTTAATAATAAAATGAAAACAGCGCTTATCGTAAGGATATTTATATTAACATTTGCCATACTGTTGCATTCGTGCGATTCGCGTGTGGGTGGTCAAAATCAGGCGCTGCCGCTGTCTGAGGCTCGCGGCGGCGATACACCCGCCTACGGGGGTACGCTGGTTGAGGGTACGACGGCTGAGCCAAGTGTTCTCATCCCTGTGCTTGCCGGTGATAGCACATCGCACGCCGTTGCCGGAAATATATTTAATGGACTTGTTAAGTATGCCCCAGACCTCAGCACTGTTGGCGATCTGGCGCAGAGTTGGGAGGTCTCCCCCGACGGCCTCACCATTACCTTTCATTTGAGAAAGGGGATACGCTGGAGCGACGGCGTGCCCTTTACATCCGAAGATGTCTTATTTGGCTATCAGACAATCATCAGCGACAAGACCCCTACGCCGTATAAAGAGGACTTCCTGCAGGTGAAGACCGCCGAGACCCCAGACAACAGCACATTTAAGGTGACATATGCAAAACCCTTCGCCCCGGCCCTAAACACATGGGGGAATCTTGTCGTGCTGCCTAAACACCTGCTTGACGGCGTTGAGATAACCAAGACTCCGCTAATCAGAAAGCCCGTTGGTATGGGGCCGTATAAGCTTGATACATGGGTCAGCGGGCAGGAGCTTACGCTGTCTTCAAATCAGGACTATTTCGAGGGCCGCCCCTACATAGATAAATACGTCTACAGGGTTATCCCTGACCAATCCACCATGTTTATGGCCCTGCAGGCAGGGGAGGTTGATTACATGGGGCTTACGCCTATCCAATATAAGAGACAGACTGACTCCACGTATTTCAACGCCAATTTCAATAAGTACCGCTTTCCGGTCTTTTCATATACATATCTTGGGTTTAATCTAAGGCATCCCTTTTTTGGAGACAAACGGGTCAGGCAGGCAATCGCCCACGCAATTGACAAGCAGGAGATAATAGATATTGTATTGTACGGGCTTGCCTCAACGTCAACCGGCCCGTATGTGCCAAATACGTGGCCGTATAATTCTAATGTGAAACAGTTTGAGTTCAATGTAGAAAAGTCTAAGGCCCTGCTTGCCGAGGCGGGCTGGCGTGACTCTGGCGGCGTATTAACAAAAGACGGCGTCCCGTTTGAGTTTACGATTCTCACTAATATGGGCAACCCGCTCAGAATGAAGACCGCCGCCATCATCCAGTGGAAACTCAAGCAGGTTGGCATTAAAGTCAATATTCGCGCCCTTGAGTGGAGCACGTTTTTAAACGAATTTATTGACAAGAAACGCTTCGATGCCGTAATCCTGGGCTGGGGCATTGGCAGGGACGGCGACCAGTACGATATCTGGCACTCAAGTAAGACAAAAGAAAAAGAGTTCAACTTCGTAAGTTATGCTAATTCCGAAGTTGATGACCTGCTTGAGACAGGCAGGCGCACATTCGACATAGAAAAGCGCAAGGCGGCGTACTATAAAATTCAGGACATCCTTGCCGACGAACTCCCCTACGTGTTTCTCTATGTCCCGGACGCCCTTGTCGTAATTAATAAGCAATTCAAGGGCATCACACCAACCACTATCGGCATAGACTATAACCTGCCGAAATGGTATGTGCAGAACTCTCAGCAGAAAAATACACGGCAGCAATAAATGAAAAAGGTCTGCCCATAGATAAAGGCAGACCCTCTTCCGAATAATTAGTAATAACTATGGCCCGAATGTCGGAAGCACTACGGAACTCGCTATGGATGAACCGTTCATTGTCCAGATTACTGTGGCCCCGGCTGTTTGATTTCTCCAGAAGATATTGAAATTACCATTGGAGTCAGGTCTTGCCACTGCCGCAATAGTCCAACTTGTGTCTGCAATCTGAGGTAACTGAAACGAGTTGACAACGCTTGTACCGTTTAGGTCCCACACGACATTATATCCGGCGGTCTTGTTTCTCCACAAGAGGTCAGTATGTCCGTCTTTGTCCATGTCCGCGGCCCCGGCCACTACCCAGCTCTGGTCAGACAGTGCACTTAAAGAGTCAGACCCGGAGACGGCAGAGCCGTTTAAATACCAGAGGGCGTTATAACCATACACGAGGTGGTGCCAGAGAATGTCAGGGTACTTGTCACCGTTAAAATCCCCCACGGCTCCCACTATCCAGTTTCTGTCGCTGAGTGTTGGCAGGGTGATTGAGCTTTGCACGGCTGACCCGCGCATCAGCCATATGATGTTTAGACCGGTTGATGAGTTCCTCCACAAGATGTCAGCATAGCCGTCCTGGTTGAAATCCGCCACGCCTTCGACAAGCCATGTGTTATCAGCAAGTGTTGGAAGCCACAGGCCGCTGCTGACGCTGGTGCCGCTCATCAACCATACGTAGTTATAACCGTTTATAGTATCACGCCAAAGTATGTCTGTATTGCCGTCGCCGTTGAAATCCCCTACGCCAACTATTGTCCAGTTTGTGGTCATGCCTGTGCCGAGGATGTAGTCGGAGATGGATTGAATCTGTGCGGAGGTCAGGGTTTTAAGTGTTGAGTTGCCCTTCATCTGTGAAATTGTCGCAATAGCATTGGTAATTTTTGAGGATGTCGCGCCAATAAGCCGCGGGTCACTCGTAGGGATAGTGTTGTGACATGATATGCAGTACGACAAAAAGAGTGTGCTGCCAGTGTTGTCCGCTCCTGCCTGTGATGCGCTGACATAAATTACCGCCGCCATAAGCAGTGTTGTTAATAGTTTACGGTGTCTCATAAGTCCTCCTTTTGATGTTGTTGTGATTACTGGTGACTGTCTACTGGTTAGTTAAACTTTAACATTTTGGTCAGATTGACGTCTATTTATTTTCACACCTCATAATGACTATTATTAAATAATAGGACAACTATGTATTGAGTGATGTCATCAATCGCTGTCAATATTTACTTACGCCAGCACCTTTAATTGTGTTGTAGAGTTTCTTTACTATCTTGACTGCCCCGGGAATCAGCCTTTTAATGACAAACTTCCTTTCAAGTAAGATGATTAGCGGTTTAGCGGCAAGTGCCCTTATCAAATTGCGCGGAAGCCTAAGTTTAAGCATCAGAAAGAGCAGTGTTGTATAGTGAATTTTATTTTGTCTGTGCCAATGCCATGTCTTTAGCTGGTAGTCTGTCTTGGTGTCGAGAATATTTTCCTCGATGGCCTTGTTACAGAGTGCCGTTCCATTGTAGAAAACCAACGAGCTGATTCCTATCATGGAGTTCTGTGGTACGTTGTCTAATAAATAATTTAATGTAAACAATGTTTCCTGCGTCGTTTCCCATGGATTGTCGACAATTAAGTCTACAATGAGGGGAAACCTGGGATACTTTTCAGAAAAAAACCTCAGAACCTCGTCCATGTTTCTGTTGACCGAGACGCGGCGGTAGATTTTCTCCGTTTCAGAGGCGCGGCTTTGCAGCCCCACATGGCAGGCTGCCATGCCATTTTCGATAAGATTAGTTAGCAGCTCCTCAGTGAAATGCCGAGGCGCAAAGAAACACTTGAAAGTCATTCCATATTTTTTGAACAACTCTGCCGTCTCCCTGATGTCCTTCCTTGCTATAAAGGAATCGTCCTCTATAAATAGTTCCGTAACATATGGGAAATTTGCCTTTACCCAGAGAATCTCCTCTTCTATTACCGCGAGACTTCTAAAACGTACCTTAGGGGCCTGCACTTTTTTCAATATATTGTTGGCGCAGTAGGTGCAGTTGTCAGGACAGCCACGCGCTGTCTCCATTCTGTATATGTATATAGGTTCTTTTGTGTTGGATTCAGGCCAGAATGCCATAAATGGTTTATAATCGTCAAAGGATTTAATTGGTATTATCTCATCGAGGTGTTCGACATAAACGAAGTGTCCCTCAGGGCCGTAGTCAGGGATGGGCAATGAGGAAACCTCGTGTATATACTCAAGCTCCGGGTAGCTCTGGCCGCGGAAGTATGTATTTTTAATTGCACGGGGGGCGCTGCCAGCCTCAAGCTGGCGCACAAGCTCCAGCATCGCGTACTCGCCGTCTCCTACACATGCAGCATCTGCGTATTCAAGGGCCTTTTGAGGGTTTAAGGTTGGAAACACGCCGCCGAATATGATGAAATTATCCTCCCGCTTTAGCGCTTTGGCGAGCTCTGCCCCAGACTGCATATAGTTATCCATAAGCGTAACCCCGATGACGGCGGAGTCCTCTGTCAGTGCCCTGACCCTCTGCATCAGGCTCTGACTATAGCTGATATGGCAAAAAGGCGATATATTCCATCCAGATTCGGTTGAAGGCATTGGAAGGAATATCATCTGGGTGTCAAATCCAGCACCTTTCAGTACCGAGGATATTGATCTGAGCCCGGCATTGTATAGAGAACTATACGGTGATATAAGGCTAATGCGCATGACACACTCCTTTGAAATTAAAATCCACTACAGTATTATACACATATCACTGTCCGATTGAACACGGTTTATTTGCGGCTTGCCTCAATTATTTATATATATTAAACGCCCACGGCAAGCGCCTTTTCTCTTATTGCCTTTATCTTGTCTCTGATAGCGGCGGCCAGTTCGAAGTCCAGTTTACTTGCCGCTTCCCTCATCTGCAGCTCTAGCGCCTTGAGTTTATCGTCATCGAAGGCATCGAGGGATTCAATATCCTTATCTATCGGCACGGTCCAGTAATCGGCTTCATAGATGGTTGCGAGGATATTTTTGATGTTGTTGATTACGGTCTCAGGCGTTATGCCCATCTCTTGATTATACTGGAGCTGCCTTAGGCGGCGGCGGGTGGTCTCGTCCATCGCACGGCGCATCGAGCCGGTTATTGTCTCAGCATACAGCAGCACCCTGCTGTTTACATTTCTGGCGGCGCGTCCCGCCGTTTGAATCAGCGATTTTTCACTCCTTAGAAACCCCTCTTTATCGGCGTCAAATATGGCCACAAGCGATACCTCAGGTAAGTCCAGCCCTTCCCTTAAGAGATTCACGCCGATGAGGCAGTCAAATACCCCCAGGCGCAAGTCCTGAAGTATCTTAACCCGGTCAAGTGTATCGATGTCTGAGTGCAGGTAGCGCGTCCTGATGCCCAGCTCGTTGTAGTACTCTGAGAGGTCTTCGGCCATTTTCTTTGTAAGCGTTGTCACCAGCACACGCTCGTTTCGTTGCGTAACCTCCCGAATCTCTCTTATGAGGTCATCGACCTGTCCACTAACAGGGCGGACGAACATCTCTGGGTCTAACAGCCCGGTTGGTCTGATGATTTGCTCGACAATATGGCCCTCTGCCTTATTTAGTTCGTATTTAGCCGGTGTTGCCGAGACATATATGGCTGTCTTAATGCGTGCCTCAAACTCTGCGAATTTTAGCGGCCTGTTGTCGAGGGCCGAAGGGAGCCTGAAGCCATAGTTGATTAGTGTTTGTTTTCTTACCCGGTCGCCTTCGTACATGCCGCCTATCTGGGGGATTGCCACATGGGATTCGTCTACGACGATTAACATGTCATCGGGGAAATAGTCGATAAGCGTATATGGGGGCTGCCCCGGCGCGCGTCCGCTTAGATGGCGCGAGTAGTTTTCTATCCCGTTGCAAAATCCAAACTCCTTCAGCATCTCAAGATCAAACATGGTGCGCTGTTCGATTCTCTGTGCCTCGGCAGGCTTGCCTTGTCTGAGGAAAAACTCAACCTGGGCGCGCATCTCCCGTTTAATGCCGGCAAGTGCGGCATCGATTCTCTCTCTCGGTGTTATCCAGTGAGACCGGGGATATATGGCGGCGGTCTTCAGGCGCCTCAGTCGTTCCCCTGTGATGTGGTCAAACTCATAGATTGCGTCTATGTCGTTGCCAAAATACTCTATCCGAATCCCCTTGTCCATAGAAAAGGCTGGAAATACCTCGACAATATCACCGCGTACCCTGATATTGCCGCGCTTAAATTCCCTCTCACGCCGCTCATACTGAAGCGCTGTGAGCGCCTCTAACAGGGCGTCTCTACTAATCGAATCACCCTCTTTTATCACAATGTGCATACCCATGTAGTCCTCAGGAGACCCAATACCGTAGATGCAGGAGACGGAGGCCACCACAATGGTGTCGCGCCGCTGCAGGACAGACATCGTTGCCGAGTGGCGTAGTCTGTCTATGTCTTCGTTTATCATGGAATCTTTGGCAATGTATGTGTCGGTCTTGGGGATGTAGGCCTCCGGCTGATAGTAATCGTAGTAGCTGACGAAGTACTCGACGGCGTTTTGCGGAAATAGTTCCCGAAACTCGCCATAGAGCTGGGCAGCAAGAGTCTTATTGTGAGCGATGACAAGTGTTGGCAATCCAATATTGGCTATGACATTGGCAATTGTAAAGGTCTTGCCGGAGCCTGTGACGCCTAAGAGGACATGATGACCGCCACAGCGAACGCCGGTGGTCAAAGCATCTATTGCCTCAGGCTGGTCACCCTTTGGTGTGAAGCCGCTTATGAGCTTAAATGAATCCCCCATTGCGTTAATTATAACTTAAATACTGAAATAATGGGTATTGCCATCACTGAAACGAAGACTCCGCCTATCTGTTATATCTATAAAATTTTTTTTTGCGTGTTTGAAAATTTTTATTGATTATAACTTATGTTTATGCTACAATGCCATCTGAATGATTTCGTTTGAAAAACGATTTTATGATAACATAAGGGAAGGCAAGATAACGCTGGCCTTCAGGCACTGGGATACCCTGAGGGTGTTGAGGGGGAAGATTTACCGCTCCCACAATATCGGTCTTCTGAGAATTATCGATGTTGACTTTAAAAGGATTCAGAATATCAACATGGACGAGATGAGACGGTGTGGGTTTGAGACAGCAGAGGAGTTTTACGCCGATTTTTCTCTACACGCCGAGACAGAGGTAGATTTCGAAAGGGATAGGGCGGTCAAAATCGAGTTCGAGTAGATTGGTGAGGACATCGAAAACTATAAGAAATCGATGGGAAATGTAAAGGACTCAGAGATTTTCAATATCAAAGAACAGCTGCTTGTCCTTGAGCAAAGAAATCAGGCCCCGTGGATACGCAAGACGCTACAAATACTTAAAGACCAGGGCTATATCCTGTCAAAGGACCTTGAACCTGAGATAGATATTCCCTCGGATACGATAAAGAACTTTATGAGAAACCTCAAGGCCCTGCATTTAATCTCAACGAATACGAGAAAGGGCTACTCTATCACACCTTTAGGCTCTAAACTCCTTCGCCATCTCTGCAGTAAAGACGACGACCAGTAAGATTTATCATCATCAGTTGTGTCAGTCCCGCCGCCGGTGAAGAAAATAATACCTAATAATCCTGTAAAGATACATTGTAAAATATAAATAATTTTTATATAATTAAGGCGTATGATATACATGGTGACTTGTTGTATAACCCTTACTGGGAAGTTGCGGCGATGACAGAATTTACAGATAAAATAGGGCGTTACGAGATAATAGACCGGCTTGGCGAGGGCGCTATGGGTATGGTGTTCAAGGCCCGGGATACCATAATCGACCGCATAGTGGCAATAAAGACAGTGAAAATGGGAAGTGGTATGATGGCAGCAACCGCCCACAGTATGATAAAACAATTCTGCAACGAGGCAAAAATCGCCGGGTCCCTGCATCATCCAAACATTGCGGTAATCCACGACGTTGGGGAACAGGCCAACTCGTTTTACCTTGTCTTTGAGTATGTCAAAGGGGTTACGCTCAAGGATTTAATCATCAGCGGGCAGATAATCCCGATAAACGATAAGATTTCACTTCTGATACTCTTAGCCAGGACTCTGCACTTTGCCCATCAGCACGGCGTCATACACAGGGACATTAAACCGGCAAACGTGATGGTGCTTGAGGACTTACAGATTAAGGTCATGGATTTTGGCATAGCGGTATTAGACTCTCAGGCAAACAAGCTCGATGACACTGGGGGGATTTTTACGGGGACGCCGTATTACATGTCGCCGGAGATGGTGCGTGAGGAAAAGATAGACAAGCTGACCGATGTGTTTTCATTAGGGGTGCTGTCGTATGAGTTTCTTACTGGAGTTAAGCCATTTACGGGTATAAACTTCAAGGAATTGTTTGAATTTATAGAGACTAGGGAGCCTGAACTGCCGCAGCGGATTAACCCATCGATAGACGAAACCATAAGCAGCCACATCATGAAAACGCTTGAAAAGGACCAGAAGCGGCGTTTTCAGTCGGCGGGTGAATTTGCCGATGCGCTTGAGTTCTATCTTGAGGCACGTCCTAAGCATCTCCCTGCGCCTGTGACTCAGTCTGTAGATTTTAATAAATTAGAGTTGATAAAGATGCTCCAGGACAGGTACTTATTCTTTTCCGATTTCACAGAGTCGGAGATGTTGACGTTATTTTCATTAAGCGGGAAGAAGATATACAGAAAAGGCTCGGTAATATTTAAGGAGGCCGCTATTGACGACAAGATGTACATAATAATGGCAGGGCAGGTGAAGCTCGTAAAAAGAGCGCCCGGAAACGGCAAGGTGACGCTGCTTAAGGAGTTAAAGAGCGGCGATTGTTTTGGGGAGCTTGGGTTTTTAAACAACTCACCGCGCTATGCCGCCGCAGTACCTGAGACCGACACAGTCTGCATTCTGATAAGCGACACAGTATTGAGAAAGACGCAACCGTATATTTGTCTGAAGCTCTACAAGAATCTCAGCGTGATGCTGTCTGAGCGCATTCGCCAGAGCGACGAAAAAATCTACAAACTTACGCACGAAATCGAAGCGCTCAAGGCAAAAAAATAGCACATGCCCAAATGTATAACATCCGGTATGATTGCCCCACCACGAGCTCAATCGCCGCACATCGTTATATACGGGGCAACCGGGGTATTTGACGGCAAAAATAAAATTTGCAAACACCTAAAGAATAATTGTAAATATACGGGGTAAAATAGTAAAATTTGAGTCGTGTTGTACAGCGAAGGTAATACGCATGATTTGTTATATGTGTAAAAACAACATCCCTAAAGACGCAGCAAAGTGCCCCGTATGCGGCGTTAAGGCGATGCCCTTCGTCGGGGCCAAGACATGCCCCAATTGCGGGACGGTCAATCCCGTCAGCGCGAGGTTCTGTATAAGCGACGGCTATTCGTTTGAGGAAGCGTTTGAAGAGGCCGAAGCCGGTGAGGAAGTCGACGAATATGATGAAGGGGATTATTATGAGGAGGAGATGGCAAAGGCTAAACCCAAAAAAAGACACGGCGTACTAAGGCTGTTTATGTGGCTGTTTATAGCTGTTTTTTGTCTTGTCGGCTCAGCGGTGGTGGGATATAACGTATTCAAACCCAAGACGTATCTGCTTGAGAGCCAGGCGATGGAGGCCCTTGCAGGGGCCGGTCTTCACGATGTTTCTGTTAAGGTTGACCTAAGTAAGACTGCCAAATTAGCTGGCACGGTGAAGACTGCCGATGAGAAGGCATTTGCCGAGGTGATTGTAAAAAAGGTACCCAAAATACTTAAAGTTGAGAATAACATAATGGTCACACAGGTCGTACCAAAGCCCGAAGAACTTGAGAAAACAATCAATAAGTCATTGAATAGCCAGGGTTTTCCTGGTATCGTGGTAAGCGTTAACACTGCCCTTGCGGCATCTATAATAGGGACGGTCACCAGCGAGTACGACAGAAACAAGGTGCTGTCCATAGTAAAGGGCAACAGGGACGTCAAGGACATCAAGGACAACCTCCACGTTGATGCCAGCTTGGCTCAACCTGCTCCTGCCGTTGCCGCAGTTGAAGCTGTGAAGCATCCTGCGGCTACACCTGAGCCTGAGCCGGATGAACCCGCAGCCACACCTGAGCCAACTCCTTCGCCTGTGCATACGCCGCACCCAACTGCTACGCCTGTGACAGTACCTAAGCCAATGCCTGAGCCTATGAAGCAATCGATTCCTATGCAACAGCAGCAGCAACCCACGGCAATTGTAGCGCCGCAGCCAGAGCCAGGCACGCTTGAAGGGGCGGTTAACAAGGCGCTCAAGAGCGCTGGTCTAACAAAGATCACGGCCCAGGTCGATGAAAACCTCGATGTTACACTCAAAGGAACGGTCTCGGGATCCAGAGACAAGAACAAGGCATTCGATGCAACTAAACACATCAAAGGTGTCAGGAAGATAAAGGACAAGATTTTTGTCGTAGAACAGTAAATTAAGGAGGCATCAGCGATGATTAATTTTTTAAAGGTATTTATAATAGCGGTGTCACTGGCCGCATTGTTAGCAGGATGTGCCCAGCCCAAGGCCGTAGTTCCACCTACGCCGAAGGATGATGTCGAGCCAGTCAATACGGCAGAGTCCATAAAGATAGATTCCTACACGTTGAAGCCACAGGCAGCCCATCCTGGCTCAACGATAGAAATCGCGGTGCAGTATACATTGCACCTGCCAAAAAACAAGAGCTTAGTAGAAGTAAATGAAGTCAGAACTTTAGTTATGGGCAAGGAACACGTTGAATTATCCCGAAAAAAGATAATTCGCTCAGAAGGCTCCCACAAATCCTCAATTAAATTCACTCTGCCGATGGACATAGATAAAGGTGACTACACCCTTAGGACCGTTATCTCCACCCCCACGCTGACAAAGACGATAGAGGATACGCTGACGATAAGAAAGAAGGCTGCTAAGTGATGCGGCAGCTTTAGAAATTTATGAAATATGATAGTTTTGGCTTGATACTGTTTTTTTAACACTTAATAGTGGAAAACTGAGTGTTTTGCCTAGTTCAAGCAAAACAAGACGAATGGATGCCTCTATTCATTAGCCTCTACTACTATTTGTGTGTGTAAAGGACAACTACAACTGATTTATGATGTGATACGATAACATGGTTGAGGGCTGCGTGTGGCTCAATTACAGTGAAAAATGACAAGGCCATATTCGAGCTGAATCTATAGGATTTATTTCACCAACATAGCGAAGCCGCAGGTGTGTCTTACTCCGTCTCGACCGACTGTAAAAGAAGCGGCATTAAAAGCAGCGTCATCACCGTACCGAGGAGCATTCCTCCGACAACGACAACGGCCAGCGGTCTTTGAACCTGGCTTCCCACTCCATGAGCCATCGATGCCGGCAACAGCCCCAAAGAGGCGACAAAGCCGCCCATTATCACCGGTCTGAACTTGTCCTTGATTGTCTGCATTATCGCAGTTTCCCTTACCATCCCGCCCATAGAAAGCCTGATGAAATGGCTGATTATGATAGAGGCATTGAGTACCGAGACCCCTATTATCGAGATAAACCCAACCATCGATGACACACTGAGCGACTCC
Organism: Nitrospirota bacterium; assembly: GCA_015233265.1. Lineage (GTDB taxonomy): Bacteria > Nitrospirota > Thermodesulfovibrionia > Thermodesulfovibrionales > Magnetobacteriaceae > Magnetominusculus. The sequence goes on along the minus strand of JADFXZ010000015.1, from coordinate 9,985 downwards.
CCGGTAACAAGCAGGCTCATCAGTCCCGCAAATACCGCAAACATCGGGGCAGCCATCGTTATTAGCACATTTCTGACCGAGCGGTAGAGCATGTACAGTGTCGCCAGTATCAGAAACAGCGATATAGGCACTGAGACATAGAAGCGCTTAAATGATTCCTTCATCTCATTAAACATCCCGCTCCACTCCATGTAATATCCGTCTGGGATTTTCAGTTTTGTAGTCTCCATCTGGGCAAGCTTAACCGTTCCGCCCAAGTCCTGCGACGTAACCGTAAACTTAACGGGGATATACCTCCTAAAGCCTTCTCTGTAAATAAATGACGCCCCCGTGTCAAAGTGGACATTGGCGATGCGCGACAGCGGGATAAGACCTCCGTTGGGAAGCACTATAGGAATGTTTTCTATTTTTCCAAATGAATTTTTGTAATCAGTGGGGAAACTTACCATCAGCGAAAAGCTCTTAGCGCCTTCGATTACCTTGCCTATTTCTTTGCCGCCCACGGCCGCTGAGACCGTATCAAGCACATCCTGTACTGTAAGTCCAAGGGCTGAGACATTCTCTCTGATTACTTCGATAAGCAGATTGGGCTGCCCCAGTTCGCGCATAATTCCCTCGTCCTCTATGCCGTCTATTTTTTCGAGACCCTCTTTGACACCCTTAGCGGCCTCATCTATCTTGCTCAGGTCATCGCCGAATATCTTTACCGAGTTTTCGCCCTTGACGCCTGACATGACCTCCTCAAGGTTGTCCTGTATATATTGGGAGATGTTTATATCGTCATTGGGAAAGACCTTTAGGAGTTTTTCCCGTATCTGCGCCTCAAGTTTTTCTTTTGTCTTTCCCCGTGCCCACTGCTCATAGGGCTTTAGAAGCACTGTGTATTCGGAGTTGAATGGCCCGGTGGGGTCAGTGCCGTCTTCAGGGCGTCCTACCTGAAACTCGACAGTCCGAACTTCGGGCAGAGAGCGCAGCAGGTCTTTCGCCTTCAAGGCATTTTCATAAGTCTTGTTCAAAGAAATAGAATATGGGAAGCTGATTCTGATATAAACATTCCCTTCGTCCATCTTTGGCAGAAATTGGCTGCCAATTACCCGTGAACCCACCAATACACCAGCTATAACCAATATAAGGGCTAATGCTATGGTCTTATTTGTATTTGGCAGCAACACATGCACAACCAGGATGTACTTATCCCTTAGAGAACTGACAAAGCCGAACTCCTTATCCTGTGCCTCTTTCAGGAATAGGCTTCTCGAAGCGACAAGATACGTAAAGGTTAGCATTACGGTAAAGCAAATCGCATAGAGATAGGTCTTTGCCATCGGGGCAAATATCTGTGCCTCAGCACCCTGCATCATAAATATTGGCACGAATGCCAGTAGTATTATCACAATTGAAAAGAACATCGGCCTTCCGATCTCAGAAGCCGCCTTCTCGATGGGTTTAAGCCCCGGTCCATATTTTTTAGAGAGCCTGAAATAATCCTCGATAAGTATCAGCGGTATGTCAGCGATGATGCCGAAATCTATTGCCCCAATTGAAAGCAGATTGGCCGATTCGCCCCTCAGTGCCATAACACACAGCGTGATAAGCAGGGAAATCGGGATTACAAGGGCTGTCAGCAGGGCTGCCCTGATGTTGCCCAGAAAGACAAACAGCGCAATTGCCACAAGCGCTACGCCGGACATCGCCGTCTCCACTACCTTCTTTACAACCGTAACAATTAAATCCCATCGCTCATAGTACGGCACGACGCTTATCCCCTTGGGTAGAATCCTGTTATTAAGCTCATCTATCTTTGTATGAATCGATTTTATCGAGGGTATGCTCTTAGCGTCTTTTCTGAGGACTACAACACCGGTGACGACATCGTTTTCATTATTCAAAGCACTGATTCCAGTTCTTGGTGAGTTTCCAATGTTGACCTTCGCAATATTTTTCACAAGCACAGGTTTTCCATTTTTGATGGTGACAAGGGCGTTTTCAATATCGGTCAGGCTTTTAATAAGCCCAAGCCCCCTGACCATATAGTATTGGTCGCCCATCTCGACAACCCTGCCGCCTACGTTGAGATTTGTCCTGGAGAGGGCGTCTGTCACCTGGGACAGGGTGATTCCATACTTTACGAGGTTTTCAGGAGCTACCGTAACGGTATATGCCTTTATAAACCCACCCTTGCCTGAGACGTCCTCTACACCGTCTGCCGTTTTAAGATGCCTTGCCACGACCCAGTCCTGAAGCGTTCTGAGCTCAATTAAATTGCTCGAGCCTTTTACAGAGTATCTCATAACCTCGCCAATGGGATTAGGGATAATGGATGGCTGGATATTTTCGGGCAGCGTTACGTTTGAAAGCCGGTTGATGACTTCCTGTTTGGCCTCTTTATATTTTGCCGCATAGGAAAACTTACACTTAACGTCTGACAGGCCATAAAGCGATATGGAGTTAATCCTCTCCAGGCCCTCCATGCCGGCAAGGGCAACCTCTATAGGGATAGTTATCTCGCGCTCCACCTCTTCGGCTGACCTGCCCTCAAACAGCGACACAAGCTCAACAATAGCGGGTGCCGGGTCAGGAAATGCCTCTACATTGAGGTCTTTTACGAAAAAAATGGACAGGACAAAGGCGGCAACAGTAAGAAGCATAAACATCAGACTGTTTTCGCTGACAAATAGTACCAGCTTTCTCACGGTTTCTCCATCTCAATGGCGCTGCAGACGATCTCATCCCCTTCGCTGATGCCCTCAACCGCCATAAGTTTATCTGAGGCGTCCATTACAGGGGTCACCTCTTTCAGCTCGAATTGCCCGCCGCTTTTGACGTTGACATAGAACTTCCTGTCCTTATAAATCATGGCCGTCTTGGGCACTACGGGCAGGGTCTTTTCCCCTTCGAATATCTTGAGCTTTAAAAACATATTCTGTTTTAAAAGGGTGGTACTGCCGACAATTCTGATATAGGTCTTGATAGTCCGTGACTCCAGTTCCTCGACATCGCTGACATAAAAGACCGTACCTATGAACCGCATACCCGGAAATATGTCAATGGCAATGGTTACCTCGTTGTCTTTTCGAATACGTGGAATGTCGGTGTCATAAATGTTGGCAACCACCAGCAGCTTGCCTGGATTTGCAACGGTCATTAAAGGCGTGGCGGTGTCAAATCTGTCGCCTATGTGTGCCGCAATATCTGCAATGCGTCCGTCTATCGGGGACTTCAGCACGAGCTTATCAGCAGCACCGCCGCTTTGGGCAGTGCCGTATATGTCAAGTTTCTTTTTGAGACCCTCTGACAGCGCACGCGCCTGTTCATAGGCCGCCTGACTATTGAGGAGGTCCTGTTTGGTAACCGCCCCGATTTCAAAGAGCTGCTTATTGAGGTTATAAACTCGCTCGGCCTGCCGCAGCTGTGCCTCCGTAGAGAGATGACTTGAGTAGGTGTCGCTGACATCGGCGCTTCTGAGGGCGGCAAGCGGCGCTCCCTTTTTGACAGTGTCGCCTACCTTAACAAATATCTTATCGACTGACCCGGATAGCGGGGTGAGAATCTTAGCACCGCCTTCGAGGTCTGCCGCAACACTGCCAGTTGCCTCTATGAATGTCTGAATCTTCTGTACTGCAACCTTGCAGGTGCGCGGGGCGTCTTTTGCCTCCTCCTTTGGGGGCTGTTTTTTGTCACAGCTCAGTAAAAGTGAAATGAGGATGACGGCAATGGCGGCTTTTTTCACTTTATCTCTCCTGTATAGAGCTTTATGAGTTCCCGTGTCAGATTAGTCTGCACGAGGGACTGATTGTACTTTGTCATAAAATCCCTGTATTGCTTTTCGGTATCGAGCAGATCAAGCATAGTGATTCCGCCAAGGGAAAACGCCTTTTCAGTCTTTGACATCAGCTCTTGCATTTCGTTTTTCCTCGTCCTGTATGAATCGAAGACCGCCCTTGATGTGACATAGCTGTTGAGTGCATGGCGTATGTCTGAGACAACCTGGCGCTTGAGTTTATCGCGTTGGATGAGCAGCTGGTCATGCTCGGCGTGTCTCCTTGCAATCTCCCCCTGATTTCTGTTAAATAGCGGTACAGGGATACTAAATCCAAAACCGATGCTGGGCGGGTTACCCTGACCTAGTGTGTCAAGTTCGACTCCCAGTGTGACATCTGGGATTGCCATTGCGGCAGCGAGCGATTTAGCATACTCGGAAGCCTTTATCTGCCTTTCGATAGAGAGAAGGTCAAATCTGTATTGGTTGGCGCGCTCAAGCAGGGCATTTTCAGTGTATTCAGTAAATTCCTCTGTAATATGGAGAGTGGGCTTGATGGGGTTGACGATTCCCAAAAGGAATGAAAATTGCTCAATGTCGTCTTTCATCTGCGACTCGGCAGCTGTGAGGGTATTTTCCAGATCAATGCGTGACAAACTGAGTTTTGTGAAATCCACAAGCGACAAAAAGCCTGAGTTAAAACGCTTCTGCCCAATCTGCAGTATCCTGTCAAAGCGTTTTAACTCATCCCGCGCCGTATCCACATTAAGAATATCTGTGTTAATCGAAAAGAACACCGTGTAAAAACCTATCAGGAGTGTTCGCACTGTATCTTTTTGCGTGAGTTTACTGGCCTCAACGCCCTCGAGGGCAACCCCGGATCTCAGGGCGCGCTTACCGCCAAGCTCTATGAGTTGGTCAAGGCGTGTCACGGTTTGCGAGTTGTCAGTGAGCTGCGGGAAGTTCTGAAGGGAGATAAACGTGAAATTAAAACTCAGGTTTGGATTAGGAAGCAACCGTGCGCCGATGTAATCTGCCTGTGCCTTGTCGATTTCGTATTTGTTGATAAGAATGTCATAGTTGCGCTGATAAAAATCACTCAACGCCTGGTCGAGGGTTATCTCATCAGCCGCCCACGGCACACCGGCAGCCGCCAAAACAACCGCAACCACCACGATACACTGCAAAATCCAAAGGGTAATACCCTTAACTAGCATATCCATCTTCCAAACATATGCAAATCCGGTCTTTCTGTGGCGCAACAGTCTACCGGCAACGGCTACACAGAAATAGACAGCAAATCTTACCATTTTGCATTCTTAGTTTGTCAACCTAAATCCCAGGGCAAACGCATTAGAGATTTCCACATCTGGATTCGAGCGACAGCGCGAATCTACCTGAACCGTCTAAGAAGAATCATCCTGAGCTTGTCGAAGGATTTCCGATGTATGCCGATATGAGATATAAAGGAGCATCCTTCGACAAGCTCAGGATGATTCAAATGGTCTTATTTCTATGAACACGCTATGATAATATTTCAAATGCGTTTGCCCTGACCTAAATCCACCATAAAAATCAGGCGAGGCATCAGTTTTGGTTTTTTGAGGGATTTTCCCCCCTCTCACCTTCACCCTTGAGAGGCGATTTAAACAGCCCTCTATTTTTTATCACCATTGTTGGAAACAGCAATTCCTCTGCCTCCATTTCGGGAAGCTCTCTACCTTTTATTTCCCGCCGCATTGCAAGATACCTATATTCCGGCGCTCTCTGATTTAATTACTATGGGGTACTTTTTACCCCATGTTTCCTCAAGTTCTATTAGTTTGCTCTGTGCAACTGCTTTAGTGGCAGCCTGATAGACATTTTTAAGGAATGTCTTCTGGTCTTTAGAGGCAGCATACTTGAGAGAATTACGTATCTGGTGAACAATACAGAACTGAACCACAGTGTTTGGGAAAATAGTGTTTATAGCCTGAGGAAAGCCTTTCAGAGCATCAATGCAGGCGATAAGAATATCCTTGACCCCACGATTGGACAGACCGCTTAGAGCCTGGAGCCAGAAGTCAGCGCCTTGAGCCTCTGACATGTATATGCCCAGGACTTCCTTATAACCCATCTGATTTATACCAAGTATGGTGTATGAGGCGCTCTGGACTACCTTGGTCTTGTAGTGGATTGCGTTCATCCATAGGTGCTCGTCTCATCGATTATTGTAATTAGTTGTTTTTATAGGATAAAAAAATTTTAAGGGAATGAGACTAACTGCACAGAGGCTATTTCTGTTGTATCTCAAATTGTTGACAAGGGGAATTTATCCTTATAAATCAAATATTTTCTAAATGGGATTTGCAAGGAAGGCCGGAGTTATGATAGGATTTATCTATGACTGAAACAACGATAAGCGGTAGTTGCTGCCCTGCGGAGACTGCAGCCGGTACTGAGCCATGCCAGTGTAATCATGCGGCTGTCCCCACTGTTGAGACTATGCTGACTATTAAAGAAGTCTCTACAACACTCTCACGAGCTGACAAATGGGGTGCGCTTAAGTGCAGGCTCACTTCGTTCAGGAATCACTACACCGTAAACCCTGGTCTTTACGCCGTTGGAAAGCCATCTCAGGAGTCCGGCGTGTTTGTCAGCGCAAACTATAAGTTGAGCTTCGATAAACTCAGAA
>JADFXZ010000015.1:0-3387 GCA_015233265.1 Nitrospirota bacterium | reverse complement strand
CAGCTTGGTGCCGTGGGAATAAGTGCTTACAAGGTACGCAAGGCCACAGGATTTCGGGTCATCTTTGGCCCGGTTTATGCGGCAGACATTGCGTCATTTATCGAAAACGACTATAAGGCAACCCCTCAAATGCGCGCCGTCCATTTCACTACGGCAGACCGGTTGATACTAACCCCTATGGAGATTATCCCTATGCTCAGGTGGTATCCAATATTTGCGGCTGTGGTGCTGATTTTCTTTGGGCTTCATAGTGAGGGGATACTCTTTAGAGACGCCTTTTATAGCGGTGCGCCGTTTCTAGCGCTTGGCCTTGTTGCCATTGCAGCGGGGGCGTTTATCACACCGGTATTTCTGCCTGTGATTCCGTTTAGGGCTTTTTCTCTAAAGGGATGGCTTACAGGGCTTCTGGCTATGTTTTTCGCCCTAAAGGCTTGTCCTTCGATGCCGATGCCCCTGACTGTCTTTAGCTGGCTATTTTATCCCTCAGTGAGTTCATTTGCTGCCCTTGAGTTCACCGGCTCTACCACATTTACGGGGATGTCGGGGGTTAAAAAGGAGCTTAAATATGCCTTTTACGCATACATAATCGCCGCCGCGGCCTCGCTGGTGTCATTAATAGTATATAAATGGGGGGTTACATGAGATACTTAAGCGGTGTATCTACACTGCAATATGACAGTAACAGGTGTACGGGCTGCGGTATGTGCACCGAGGTCTGCCCGCACGGCGTGTTTATCGTTGCAAACGCAAAGGCGCTCGTAACAGATAGTGACCGGTGCATGGAGTGTGGCGCATGTGAAAACAACTGCGCCTTCGACGCCATAAGGGTGTCTTCTGGGGTTGGCTGCGCCGCTGCAATCATCAACGGAATGATAACCGGCGGTGAGCCGTCCTGTGACTGCGGCCCTAAAGGCGGCGCTTGTTGCTAAGACCTCTGCCACAGCCTGCCCCAATAATTAACTTGATTAATCGACGGGCGTTACAACCGCCATCACTACAAGGCGCTCACCTAGTGACGCCTTAAACCCGTGCGGCACCATCGGGTCGCAGAGTATGGCCGTCTTACTATCTGCCTCAAACTCTTCCTCACCGACGGTAAATATACCCCTGCCTTCTAAGCAAAACATCATCAGCCTCATCGGCGCCGTGTGGGGTTTTAGCTCCTGCCCTGCCTCAAGACACATCAGCGCTACCCTCATCTCAGGCTTGTCCGATAACATCTCCCTCGATATCCTATCAGGATAGAACTTTATTAACTTTTTCAGATCCAATACCTCTGCCATTTATACCTCCATGTTAAATTATCACGACATAATATACTCTAACAGAATGGTTGCGGGTCTCACAATGAGATATATCATATGTTTTGCCTACGGCTGATGTCCCGTGATGTCGGCCATGTGTCTGATTATTCTGCCGTCCACCATATATATGACCATCTCGGCAATGTTCGTTGCGTGGTCGCCTATGCGCTCTATATCTCTCGATATATATATCAACTGGCTGGCCTGCACGATATTGACAGGATTTTGTGTCATCACCAGCATCAGTTCGTTGACAACTGAAGAGTTCAGGTCGTCAACCTCCACATCGCGTTTGATAACGTCATTGGCCAGCGCCTTATCTTCTTTGACAAAGGAATCAATGGCGTCTTTGACCATTCGCTGGACAATCTCACGCATTCTGGAGATGTCCGCGTAGGTCTTCGTCGGGTTTGAGTCGATGAGTTTTCTGGCGCGCCCTGCAATGTTTACCGCGTGGTCTGCGATGCGCTCAAGGTCTGTGGTTATCTTCATCCCCGTTGTGATAAAACGCAGGTCTTTGCCTACTGGCTGCCTTCTTGCGATGAGCCGTATACACTCCTCGTCGATTTGCACATCGTAGGCGTTGATGGCCAGGTCGGCGGTGATGACCCCGTTGGCAATGGATGACTCCTGAGTAACCAGCGCCCTGACGCTGTCCCTTATGGAAGACTCCACAAGGGAGGCCATTTTTAATATCATCTCCTTAAGGTGCTTGAGTTCGTCGTCTCTTATTGGCATTAGCCAAACCTTCCCGATATATAATCCTCCGTAAGTTTATTGGACGGATTTGTGAATATCACATCAGTGTCGTCGAACTCTATTAGTTCACCAAGCATCATAAACCCTGTGAAGTCGCTCATACGGGCTGCCTGCTGCATGTTGTGCGTAACGACAAGAATGGTGACCGTCTGTTTTAGCTTAACGGCAAGCTCTTCGATTTTAGATGTGGATATGGGGTCAAGGGCGGAGGTTGGCTCATCAAAAAGCAGCACCTCCGGTTTTACCGCAAGTGCGCGCGCTATGACAAGACGCTGCTGCTGCCCACCTGAAAGCGTATAGGCACTTTCGTAGAGCTTGTGCTTTACCTCATCCCACAAGGCGGCCTGTCTGATGGCGGTCTCTACATGGTCCTGCAGTTCGCTCTTTTTTTTAATACCCCTGAGGCGCAGTCCGTAGGCAATGTTATCGAATATCGACATGGGAAACGGCGTTGGCTTTTGAAATACCATCCCTATGCGGCTTCGCAGGTCTATAACGTCTATGTCTTCGCCCAATATGTTTACGTCGTTAAAAATAATTTCACCCTCGTAGCGGCTTCCGGGATACAGGTCGTGCATCCGGTTAAAACACCTCAGCAGTGTGGTCTTGCCGCAGCCCGATGGTCCAATCAGCGCCGTTACGGCGTTTTGGTGGACAGGCACGTTTATGTTTTTAAGCGCGTGGACAGCTCCGGCGTAGTAAAAATTCAGGTCTTTGACCTCCAACGCCGCCCCATTTAATACATTACTCATCTATCACCTTCATAATCTACCTCTCGACAAAGACCTTAATTGTAGTGCCTACACCTTCATCGCTCTCGATTTTCATCTCCCAGTCATGTGCTTTTAAGATATGCTTAACGATTGCAAGACCCAGCCCTGTGCCTCCAAGATCCCTCGAGCGAGAGGGGTCAACCCTGTAAAATCTCTCGCCAAGCCTCGAAAGACAGCGTTTGGGGATGCCGCTTCCCGTGTCCCTGACAAAGAAGAAACACCGTCTTGAATCGCTGTCAAAACCAACCTCTATGCCGCCCGTCTGAGTGAACTTTACGGCGTTATCTATGATGTTAAGCAGCACCTGGATTACCCTGTCGCGGTCGGCGTTGAGAGTCAGGCGTCCATTAGGGGACTTGACGCATTTCGAGGCCACAGATTTTCTTATATAAAGCCCCTTTGCCTCGGCACTGCCTCTGAGTGTTTCAATTGCGTCGTCGATTATTTGGGAGAAATCTATCTCGGTCTTTTGTAATTTCGAGACACCAAGCTCAATCTTCGAGATAGTCATCAGGTCATCGACAAGCCTGTTGAGGCGCTCGCTGTGAAAT
>JADFXZ010000252.1:1778-3235 GCA_015233265.1 Nitrospirota bacterium | reverse complement strand
AGCGGGAAAAACAAGTGAATGGAAACATCTACGTCTCACTAGGCAGATATACAAAAGACGGTAAAGATTTTCTGACAGCAACGGTCAAAGATGATGGAAGCGGGTTCAATCCAGCCAAAATAAGCGGGATTAATATTGATGACAATTCGTTTACCGGACGGGGAATTAAAATTGCAAAAACCCTTTCGGATTGTCTATTATACAATAAGCGGGGAAACGAGGCTCTATTGATTAAGGAAATCCCTGCAAAAAACTCTGGCACTCTGGTGGCGGAGACACACTCATAGGTGGGGTAAAAAATGGAAATTGAAAAGACGACAGCTACAGAGGCCATCATAAGCGGTCACGTCAAGACCATAGAAGACTATACGAAAATCAAGCAGGTGATTAACTCGATGCTTGCCGGCGAGGGCTGTGCTATCACTGTAAAAATCCCCGATTCGATTTCGATTACCTCCTCTGTTATCGGGTATTTATTGAAGCTGGTCTTTGAAAACAAGGTAGACCTGCGGATTGCCGTCAAGGAACAAAAGCTATATAATCTGCTTGAAGTGTTGAATCTCATAACGGTGTTTAAGGTTCAGAAGATGTAAGTTATATCTTTGACAGCGCCTTGTTCAGCCTTTTAATAGTTCTGTCTTTGCCAACAAGCTCTATGACCTCAAAGATGCCGGGACTTACGGTGTTTCCAGTAATGGCAACCCTCGTTGGCTGGGCAATCTTGCCAAGCTGCACGCCAAACTGGGCTATCAACCCCATAAAGACGGCCTCTATCTCCACCGCTCTAAAATCACTGTCAGCAATGGTGCCAAGTCTCTCTATTAATGCTGTGATGTATGGCTTCGTGTCATTTGTAAGAAATTTCTTTGCCGCCTTTTCATCGATTGCAACACCCTCATCGATGTAGTAGCGCAGTGAATTTGCAAGTTCAAGCAAGGTTCTCGAGCGCTCCTGAAGTGTCTTTATTGCCCTGCCAAGCCATGCGCTATCCAATTCGACTGATCCGATAAAGGGCATTACCAGCGGGACTAACGCCTCATGTGTGGCCGCCTTTATATATTCGCCGTTCATCCACAGTAATTTCTCCGGATTAAACACGGCGGCGGATGCCCCAACGTGCTCCAGTGAAAATTTCTCTATCAGTTCTGCCATAGAAAATATCTCCTGATCGGCGTGTGACCACCCAAGTCTAACCAGATAGTTTAAAAGCGCCTCTGGCAGGTAGCCCATATCGCGGTATGCCTGTACGCTTGTTGCCCCGTGGCGTTTACTGAGGCGCGCCTTGTCAGACCCTAAAATCATAGGCAGGTGGGCAAACTTTGGCGGTGTCTTTCCAAAAGCCTCATAGATGTGCATCTGCTTAGGAGTATTGTTGAGATGGTCATCCCCTCTGATGATATGCGTGATACCCATTTCTATGTCATCCACTACGACTACGAAATTATATGTGGGCGTGT
>JADFXZ010000252.1:0-1763 GCA_015233265.1 Nitrospirota bacterium | reverse complement strand
GAAACTATCTTGCCCGTAATTAAATCATCTGCGAGGGTGCTGCCTGACTGTGGCATTTAAAACCTGACGGTTGGTTTGATCTGCGCCGAGGGGTTTTTCAAATCCCTGCAAGTGCCGTCATATCTGGGCGGTTTGCCCGAGGCTGTGGCGAGTTTTCTCTTTGATTCCAGCTCCTCAGCCGAGCAATAACAGTAATATGCCTTGCCCTGTTCAAGCAGCCGGTTGATATACTGGCGATAGAGCTCTGTGCGGTCAGTCTGTCTGAAAGGCCCCTCGTCATGCTCAAGGTTCAGCCACTTCATGCCGTCGATGATTGCCTCGATGTATTCGTCCGTTGAGCGGCTTCTGTCAGTGTCCTCTATGCGAAGGATAAACTTTCCGTTGTGGTGTCTGGCAAATAAGTAATTAAACAGGGCGGTTCTCGCCCCTCCGATGTGAAGATACCCCGTAGGGCTTGGAGCAAATCGAACTCTTATATCCTCTGACACACGCATCCTCCTTTGACAGCAATGTGCCGTATTCTAACATATATGATTGCCAAAAATCGCGCCGCCGCACTATAATAAACATAAGTGGTTTATGATTGATAGAAAATCAGATAAGAGATATGTCCGTATAGGGAATCAGACCGCATTCTCGGCACATCCGCCGTGGCTGCCGTTTGAGTTTGCCATAAACAACGGCTTTGACGCCTTTGAGTGGTTTTCGGACAAGAAATCATGGGGTCAGGGCTGGGCGGTCGAAGATACCGGCAAAGAGGACAGGCGCCGCATCAAAGAAGAGTCCAGGAGATGCAACATAGCCCTGTCCGTGCATATACCTGCTGAGGCTAACCCCTTGATTGACAATTTTTTGGACATGTTCAAAAGGCATGTGGAGTTTGCTATCGACATTGGGGCTTCAAACATTAATATTCACCTCTTTACTGAGCACGGAATCGACAACTACGTCAGATCGCTGATTCCATTAATCGCTCTTACCCGCAGTGCCGGTGTTACACTTTCTATCGAGAATACGACCATCACAGGGCCAGATGATTTTAACTATTTGTTTTCTAAGATAAACGCCCTTAATGGAGCAGACCACGTCGGCATGTGCCTTGACATGGGCCACGCCAATATATTTCATGAAACACGAAACGATTTCATCAGATATATCGACCGGCTTGACGTGCCGATTATTCATATCCACGCCCATGAGAACTTCGGAGACCGCGACAGCCATCTGACACTGTTTACAGGTCCTTCACAATCCAATAGTCTTGGCATAAGGGGGTTTGTCAACAGAATGACAGGGCGCGGCTTCAGCGGCATGATTATCATGGAGCAGTGGCCGCACCCCGCCGAGCTCCTCATCAACGCGCGGCGTGGGCTGCTGGATTTTTTCAGGGGATAATACTCCCCCTTATCACCAACTAAAGCCAAAGTGTTATTTAGAAAAGTAAACAGGCACATATTATGTCCAGAGGTTCTCCAACGATACTTCAATCATGGCATGGACTGATGGGTATATCTGGGTTTACACAAATAACTTGACACTTCCAAACCGATACGTGAAGCAGCTACTGTGTGAATCAGCCAACAGCGCTATTAAGACCAAAAGCCGGCTCAACGGCATGGAAAGTGGCTTGTGATAAGACTGGGGCACAAGCGTGCTGTAGTGGCTGTCGGCCATCAGATATTGAGACACACTACTAAATGAAACTCCCCGCCGCAAGCAGCGGGGTATCTACTATAAGGAAGCATCGTTCTCAGTTACGCCGC
>JADFXZ010000251.1:680-3242 GCA_015233265.1 Nitrospirota bacterium | reverse complement strand
CAATTATGTTACAAAGGCGGCTATTATGAAGATATGCGCGCGTTGGAAACCCTACTCTCAACTCGGAGATGCGCCCAGCATCTGATTTATAAATTTGTCTAACTCCCCTGCCAACCTCTTAAAATGTATATTGGCAGTTTCAACATCAGACTTTCTCAGCGATAACATCATGCGAAACGCGGCGGCCTTAATCTCCGCCTGTGGCAGCATCTCTGCCGCGTCTTTGATAGCCTCCGCAAATCTCTCAGTGGCAGGATAATTGCCGCTGCTTAAGGCATTCATCATCGAGGCAATTGTGCTGGCCGACTTTTCGACAAACTCTCTGGTGTGCCCGGGGGGAATGGTTTCTAAGAGCTTAGGCAGCTTAGAGTTGAATATCTGTTTCATAATGTCTTGCACCGCTGGCATGTTGGCCTCTGTGTTATCAGGCGGTGTGAGCGCTTTATCAGCTTGGGCGGGCATTATCTGAGTTATTGGCTTGGTCTCTGGTATTTCAGTGCCGGTATATTTAGCGATGGTTTGAATTAACTCTTTTGCCCTGATAGGTTTAGTCAAATAATCATCCATCCCTGCCGCCAAGCAGCGCTCTCTGTCTCCTTTGAGGGCATGGGCAGTCATTGCTATAATCGGTATATTGCGCGTGGCCGCAGAGGATTTAATTATTTTTGCCGCCTCAAGGCCGTCCATCACCGGCATTTGTATATCCATTAGAATTAAATCAAACATCACCTCTCTGACCTGGGCAACCGCCATCTGACCATCTGCCGCCTCGGTTACTTTAAAGCCATACTTTTTCAATATCTCAGTAGCAACTACCCTGTTGACCGAGTTATCCTCAACAAGCAGGATGTGCACAGGTGTACCTGCGGCCTGAACCGGCTCCTGCCTCATCTGCTCCTTTTGGCCAGGGGCAGAGCCAGACTGTTTTGAATAAAGGGCCTTTGTGATTGAATTTATTATATCCCTGCGCTTTATCGGCTTAGTTACATGGCAGAATACTCCTAACTCCTCACACCTGTCTGTGTCTCCGCTTCTTTGATTGGAGTTTAGCATCATAACGACTGACGATGGAATGTCGGAGTCTATTATGTATTCCGCCATTTTAAAGCCGCCATTGGCAGACAGCCGGACGTCTATAAATATCACATCATAGGGCCTGCCGCAGAGCCTGGCCGCCTCCAGTTTCTTAATCGTCTCCTCGGCGCCAATGGCCTCATCAAGCTCGTTATCGCGGCCCCATAGAATGTCTTTGATTATGGCAGCGGCGGTTGAGTAGTTGCAGGCAATCAACACCTTGATATTAGTAAAATCACAGGTCTCTGATTTCCCTGCCTTGGCACTTGGGGAAATGGCCGCGGTAAAATGAAATGTGGTTCCCTCGCCCTCAGTGCTTTGCAGCCATACCTTGCCGCCCATTAGGCAGACCAACCTCTTAGATATGGCAAGCCCCAGGCCGGTTCCTCCATATTTTCTCGTCGTTGAACCGTCTACCTGAGAGAAGTTCTCAAATATCTTATCAAACTTAGAGGCCGGGATGCCTATGCCGGTGTCAGAAATGGCAAAATGCAGCATGGGCGGCTTGTCAGCCGAACTGCCCTGTTGCGTGTCAACCTCCAGCACTATCTCACCTTGTGTTGTGAACTTTAAGGCGTTACCCAACAGGTTAAGAAGTATCTGCCCAAGACGCCCGGGGTCGCCAATTACCTTTATAGGCACACCTGGTTTTATGCGGCTTGATAACTCAAGTCCCTTCTTGTGTGCCGCAATAGATAGGGGGTCACAGATGTTTTCGACTAATTCGCGAAGGTCGAAATCAATGCGCTCAAGCTCCAGCTTGCCGGCCTCTATTTTTGAAAAGTCCAGAATGCCATTTATAAGCGACAAAAGAGAATTGGCCGAGTTGAGCACGGTATCCATGTACTGCCTCTGCAGAGATTTTAAGTCCGTGTCAAGGACAAGTTCAGTCAACCCAATTATGGCGTTCATAGGGGTTCGAATCTCATGGCTCATGTTGGCAAGGAACTCACTCTTGGCGGAGTTTGCCGCATCTGCGGCCTCCTTTTCCCTGACTATCTGCTCAAGGTGTCTTTTGTTGTTCTCGATGGTTTGAATGTCTTTGAATGTCCTCAACGATAAGATCATCAATATTTTGAACTTGTCAATGGACAATTCGGTTTTTTCGACATAATCATTAATATCGTACTTGCTTATGACATCCAGTTTTGGCGACTGTCCGGGCTGGCCTGTTCGCAGAACAATCCGTACAAGATTGTTCTTCAACTCTTCTCTGATGTATCGCGCGGTATGAAGTCCTGAGAGTTCATCTTCCATGACTACGTCTAATAGTATAACGGCAGTGTCGGGATGTTCAGAAATGAGGCGTTTTGCCTCAGAGCCTGAGTAGGCGCTCAAAAAATCGAGGTGTTTGCCGTCATAAACAAAACTATTGAGGGCCAGAGCAGTCACTGTGTGTATATCCGGCTCATCGTCAACGATCATTACCTTCCACTTTCCCTGCGCCTCAGTCACAGTGCTTGCGCTGTCTTGCCGAAAGAAAAACTC
>JADFXZ010000251.1:0-634 GCA_015233265.1 Nitrospirota bacterium | reverse complement strand
ATCATGCCGCCCCCGCTGCCCTCACCGGAAAATTAATAATGAATGCCGCTGTCTCTCCTACAGCGCTTTTACATTCTATACGCCCGCCCAGGGTCTGTGTCACTTCATTATATACTATGTGCAGTCCCGATCAAGTGCCTCCAGAACCTCTCTTTGTCGTAAAAAACGGGCCAAATATCAACTTGACATCCTCTTTAAACCCTGCTCGGAGATGCCCTTGCCGTCGTCAACGTATTGTACAGTAATTTCATTATTTTTAGCCACAACTGCAATGGATATACAGGGCAAACGCATTTGAAAAAATGAGCAGCCCAATAGTCACAGCCGCCCCTATTTCGTCATTCAGTCTTGTCCGGAATCTGTCCTTAATGCCTCAGAACATGCACAATCATCTGTCCTGCGGTCAGTTATTTAAGATACCATAGAGGCAGCCCGGAGGCAGTCATTTGCCTGACCAAAATATAAACTCAGGGGATACACAGAAAGTTTCAGAGCCATATTTGGCAGACATACCTTTATCGCCATTTAATATGAATCACTGATTATTAAAATGATGGCAACTGGCAGCGGCTCACAAAGATTCCTTTGCATTGAGCTAAAACTTCTTTTATAAAGTATAATCGTTTGCCCTGAT
>JADFXZ010000250.1 GCA_015233265.1 Nitrospirota bacterium | reverse complement strand
GCGCCTTTAGCGATAGCTGCGATGGTGGCAGTCTTACCGCCGATATTAATCTGGGGTGAGGCTTACTACTCGATGATCTATGTCGAGGACCTTGCCAGGGCGATCATTGACTGCGCCACAAATGATAAGCCTGTGGGAAAGGCATACTATCTTTGGGATTTAAATATCTACAGCAAGTGTGACATTGCAAACACGATATCACAGGTGCTTAACTGCCATTATCTGAAGGTAAGAGTCCCAAAATTTCTCATGCACCCGATTGCCGCCATATCTGAAAAGATATTAAAGCATAGTATAATAAACTCAGACAAGATAAGAGAGTTAAACTACACCCACTGGATTTGCAACAGCGACGATGCCATGAGGGATTTCGAGTTTGACCCTAAAGCCTGTTTAAAGGAAGGTATTGCGTGGACAGCAAACTGGTACAAGATTCACAAATGGTTGTAACAGATAATCATAAGAGCATATTCGATAAGTGCTCTCGATTCGAACTCGCTAAGGGATTAATATCGTCGGGCCTTTATCCCTATTTCAGGCCGATTGAAAGCGCCCAGGACCCGGAGGTCATCATGTATGGCCGGAAGATTGTCATGGTTGGCTCGAATAACTATCTTGGTCTGACTAATCACCCCAAGGTCAAAGAGGCAGCGGTTGCGGCCATTATGAAATATGGCACGGGTTGTGCCGGCTCACGCTTTTTAAACGGCACGCTGGACATTCATGTAGAGCTTGAGGACAAACTTGCCCGCTTTATCGGCAAGGAGGCAGCACTTATTTTTACGACGGGCTTTCAAGTTAACCTCGGCACTATCTCCGCCCTTGTAGGCAAAGACGACGTTGTTGTCCTTGACAAGCTCGACCATGCCAGCATCATCGATGGATGCCGCCTCTCTTACGGCTCTGTCAGGAAATTCCGCCACAATGACATGGAAGACTACGAGCGTGTTCTGATGCAATCGCAGGGCAAGGGCATACTAACTGTTGTAGACGGCGTGTTCAGCATGGAAGGGGACATTGTAAAGTTGCCTGATCTAGTTAAAATTGCAAAAAAATACGGCTCTAAGATAATGGTTGACGACGCACACGGCATAGGTGTATTGGGCCGCACCGGACGCGGCACTGCGCAGAAGTTTGGCCTCGAGAACGAAGTAGATTTAATTATGGGTACATACAGCAAGTCGCTTGCCTCCATAGGCGGCTTTATAGCTGGTGACAAGGACATCATTCACTTTATTCAGCACATGGCCAGACCGTTGATTTTCAGCGCAAGCCCGACCCCTGCCTCGGTTGCCTCTGTCAGCGCGGCACTTGACATAATAGAGTCTGAGCCAGAGAGGCTTGCAGCCCTGTGGCGAAATACATCAAAAATGCTTGCAGGATTTAAAGACATGGGCTTTCAGGTTGGCCTCACGGAAAGCCCCATCATTCCAATCTTAGTCGGCGACGATATATTGGCCTTTAAAATGGCTATGATGTTGCAGGACATAGGCGTATTTGTAAATGTGGCAGTCAGCCCGGCGGTTGCACCCGGCAAGGCGCTGGTCAGAACCAGCTACATGGCCACACATACTGATGAACACCTGGACATAGTTCTCGAAGCGTTTTATAAAACAGGAAAAGAGTTTGGAGTTATATAGTGGCTGAGCCTATTACTATAGTCTCTGTAACGACTCCAAAGGAGCTTGAGCTATTTATTAAACTGCCGCTGCGTCTTTACGCTGGTGACCCGCTGTACAGTCCTCAGCTGACGAAAGACTTAAAGAATCACTTCTCAAAAGGCAATCCATTCTTTGGATATGCAACAGTTAAATATTATCTGGCCTTCAGGGGCAAGCCAAACGGTGAAAAGAACTGTGTGGGCAGGATTGTCTCAGTCATAAATAACCGCCATCTTGAGTTTCATAACGACGGCGCGGGGTTTTTTGGTTTTTTTGAGTCCATTCACGACAACCAAGCGGCCTCGGCCTTGCTTGACTCCGTAAAGAACGACCTGAAGGCAGCCGGTTTAAAGATAATGCGCGGCCCGATGAGTTTTTCCACCAACGAGGAGTGCGGCCTTCTAATCGACGGCTTTACGCTGCCGCCAATGATCATGACGCCATATAATCCGCCATATTACATTGATCTGATGCGCTCGTATAATATGGACAAGGCTAAAGACCTCTATGCCTACATCGTGGATGTCCCTGATGTGATGCCTGACAAGGTCTATCGCGCCGCCGCAGTGGCTGAAAAACGGGGCATCACGGCCAGGATTATCTCAATGAGTAATCTGACAGATGACTTGTTGAAATTTAAGGAACTCTACAATGCGGCATGGAAGGCAAACTGGGGGTTTATACCGATGACTGACGCAGAGATTGTCTATACAGGGGAGCAGCTCAAGCAGATAATCTACCCGGAGACGTGCGTCATAGCCGAGCATGGTACTGAGACAGTGGGGTTTTTGGGTCTGATTCCGGATGCCAACTTTGTCCTGCGGCACATGGGCGGCAAGATGAATCCCATTACTATAGCCAAGGCGCTGTATTTATCGAAGAAAATCAGAGACGCCCGCCTTATGCTGCTTGGCACGAAGGCGGAATTCAGAAATAAGGGTGTCGATGGGCTGTTATTTCGTGAGGCATTCAAGGGCTGTAAAAAGCACAAGGTAGAGCGTGTGGAATTCTCGTGGATTTTAGAAGATAACATCCCTGTTCAGATGCTTATCAAGATGATAGGTGGCGTGCTGTATAAGACATATCGGATATTCGAATGCCCAATTTAAAAATTAATTAATCGTATTTGGTGATAAATCCAAAGGATTTCTTATAAGCGGTCTGTTAAGAGTCATCTATATCTGTCTATAGTGGTGATTAAAGGGGACACAATACTAAATTCTTGAGCGCAGCTCAGACAATGCGAGAACTTATGCTCAATATCCGCTTGTCGACTCCTTTCGTATGTCAAAAAACTCAGCTTTTCCTGTATGTGCTTGATGGAGAATAAATTTATCGTGTGGTATTGTGCTTGATAGCAGCACACACCGTATGTTATAATCTCAAGTGAAGCGCCTGTAGCTCAGCAGGATAGAGCAACTGCCTTCTAAGCAGTAGGTTGGGGGTTCGAGTCCCTCCAGGCGCGCCATTAAAATCAAGCACTTACAGGTTTTATATACAAGTGCCGGAGACAGGGTGCCGCGATTTTGTCGCAAAATATTTTCCCGGTACTTCTATAACTAGCCACCCATTTTTGCAAATCTTATCAGGCGATTTTGCAAATTTTTTC
>JADFXZ010000085.1 GCA_015233265.1 Nitrospirota bacterium | reverse complement strand
GTATGATGGCAAAATACACACGTGCCGATGTCAACGTAATCGCCCTGGTTGGAGAGAGAAACAGAGAGGTCAGGGAGTTTATCGAAAGGGATTTGGGGACTGAGGGAATGAAGCGCTCAGTGGCAGTGGTCTCCACATCTGAGCAGTCGCCGGTTGCAAAGGTCAAGGGGGCGTTTGTGGCAACGGCCATAAGCGAATACTTCAGGAGCCAGGGCAAGGATGTGCTCCTGTTTATGGATTCCCTTACTCGTATTGCCATGGCACAGCGTGAGATAGGATTGGCAGTTGGAGAGCCACCGGCCACAAAAGGCTACACGCCGTCGGTGTTTGCCCTGCTTCCAAAGCTGCTTGAGCGTGCGGGGACACAAAAGGGAAAGGGTAGTATCACTGGGATTTATACCGTTTTAGTAGAGGGTGATGACCTGTCAGACCCAGTATCTGACTCTGTGATGTCTATATTGGACGGTCATATTGTCCTGTCCAGAGATTTGGCGATGGAAAACCACTATCCCGCCATTAACATTCTGAGGTCAATAAGCAGGGTAATGCCTGATATAATTAACAAGACACACATGGATGTCGCCGGCAGATTTGTCGAAGTGATGGCGATTTATAAGAGGTTTGAGGATATGATAAATCTGGGTGCGTACAAAGAAGGCTCAAACCCAAAGGTCGATTACGCCATTTCGATGATTGACAAGTTAAATGCCTATTTAAAGCAGGGGATGAATGAGCCGAGGGATTTTCAGGCCAGCCTTAAAGGGCTTGAGGTGTTATTTACAAAATCAAGATGAGGACTAACTCATGTCTAAACTGGATACGCTTAAGCGAATAGAGCAGGTCAGGGGATATAAGAAAGACGAGGCCGAGATAGAGGTTCATAAGGCGTGGAAGACCCTCAGAGAGGAACAAGAGGTACTTTCCGTGTTGGATAAACTGCTTGCCGAGACGGCGGCAGACCTCGACGGCAAAAAAACCGGTAATATTGTAAACGCGTTTGAACTTACTATTTACTATAACTATATCGATATGTTATATAAGAAAATAGATGACCAAACGCTCGTTGTGGCACAAAAGGATGAGGAGCTTCAACAGAGGCAGGCCGTCCTCATAGAGACGTATAAGGAATTAAAAACCGTAGGAATACTAAAGGACAAGGTAATAGATGAAGAGACTAAGAGCAAAACTGCCCTTGAGCAGCGCCAGATGGATTTTGCGTATCTGTCGCGTCTTTCGCGGCAATAATATACTACTGCTGACTCTGGTGTTATTGGCCTGCAGCACTTCTGCGGCATACGCCGTGGATGCGCCAGCCGCAGCTCCAGCTGTGGAATCCCCCAAGGCGAAACGCTCTGATTTATCGAAGAGAGAAGAGGCGGTAAAAAAGGAAGAGGAGAGGCTCAATGCCCTAAAGGCCGATATAGATAGTAAAATCGCAGAATATGAAAAACTCCTCAAGCAGCTTGACGCGGTGATGGCGAAATTGAAAGAGGCCAACACTGAAAGGATGAATAACTTAGTGAAGACTTATGAATCGATGCCCTCGGAGGTTGCCGCAAAAGACCTTGAGCTGCTTGATGAGGAGCTTACCGTCACAATTCTAGTTAAAATGAAAAATCGCAAGGCAGCCGCTATCCTCTCTCAAATCGGACCGCGCAAGGCGGCCATGCTGACCGAGATGATGTCAAAGATAACGAAAAAATTACCCCCTCAGTGAAAATTTTTCCCTCTAGCCGCGTTGATTTAGTGTAAATTCCTTGTTTATACGCCCTGCGAATCGTTGGCATGTATTTTGCTCTTACTACTTACATGAGTGAGATAATGCAGATAAACATTGGCAGCACAAGCGGCGCGGCTCAACCGGGCCCAAGACCGCAGAGCAGAGAGTCAAACCGGTCAAGCGCCGATGACAGGCCAGACGCTGGCTCATCATCGGGCTCAACTAGCACGACTAAGAATGACTCCTCGTCAACTCGCCCAAACAGGGACACCTCCGCTATTAGCCAGGACAGCGGCCCCAATCGGGCAAACACCTCTCCAGGCGGCTCGTCAACCGCACAGGTCTTAGCAGACGATTCAACAAGTCAGCGCACTGATGACGCCACCACTGGAAAAGACGGTGGGGAACAGTTTAATAGTATTCTCAGTAAGCTTCTCAAAGTCAATACTAAAAAGGGTAGTCATAATAACGATGAGGCAGCCGAGCTGGCAGGTTCAACCGCGGCGGTGGCTCCAATTAACCCTCAGCCCACCGGTATTACCGGTGTTAATCCTGATGGAGTAGAGTCCGTTAGTACCGGCTCAGGAAACAACGATATTCTATCGCTGCTTGGCGCTTCGTCAAACGCCAAAGCTGATATTACCACCGGCATAAGCGCTCCACTACCACAGCCGAGCACTACAATTGTACCCGACACATCTGGGGATGAAATTTCGTCTTTGCTTGGCGCTAAACAAGGGCCAAACACCACTGCAGATACAAGCACGCCGACCTCCGGCACAGACAACACCGCTGCAAACACGCTAACACCCGGCAGCGCCAGCACTGCCAAAGACGATCTCCTGTCTTTACTGGGTACTAAACAGCCTCCGGCTGAGACTGCCACGCCAACAGATAAACTTCCTGCTGATAATCTTACGGCAGATAATCTCTCACAGCTTGACCAGGCAGCAGCTAAGTCCACCGCTACCACCGCAGGTACGCAAAACACGGTAACTGCCGATACAAAAAGTGCCAAAATCCCGGCTATAAACATTTCTGATATACTTAACCCTGCCGCGGCAACCCCTGAGTTAACGATAACTCCAGAGATGATAGCCTCAGCAATGAGAGGCATTAACACGAAAACTCCTGGAAATAATCCCCAGGACATGACCATTGCAGATATAAACACTGCACGGCGGGCTAAGTTTGAGCTGACATCGAAGGACTCCTCTGCCATTATTAATGAGCTATCTTCAGATGCGAAACCCTCGGTGAGCAATATGCCTGAGATAAATCTTGCGGATTCAAACGGCTCACAGCTATCTAAGCACGACTCGCCAAAGGACATACCTAACGCGTTTAAGGAGGCCGTCCCTGATGATTCCAAACAGAATGACAGCTCAAGCGGCGCGTCATTGACGTTGAACACAACCGCGGCTCATGAATCGGTAAGCAAGACCACCCACGCCGAGGCCGCTAATACCGCCGCACCGGCAGACGATAAACTTGCCATAGGTGCCCCAAAGACCGTTGATATAGACGGCAATAAGTTTACAATTTTGAGAAAGACCGATACATCAGTAGAGGTGAAACTTGAGCCGGAGGGAATGGGAAAACTAGACATCAGTGTTAATGTCCAAAAGGGTGTCTTAAATGCAAACATCACCGCCTCTGACGCAACCTCTAAAGGGATTATAGAGAAGAACCTGCACGAAATTGTCAACGCCCTTGCAAAAGAAGGCCTCTCAGTGGGAGGATTCACTGTCTCTCTGAAAGACAGGGGCGGGAGTTTTAAGGATGGAAAAAACGACAATGGAACAAATAAGAACTCAAGGCAAGAAAGGCAGCTCCAACCCATAGCCGCCACAACAGGCTACGTAAGGAGCGCATACAGTATAAAAGACGGCATAAGTATATTTGCTTAGGAAAATAGCATAACAAGGAGGTAAGTATGGGAGTATCATCAGTGGGAAGCACAAGTGTGATAAGCAATTATTATTCGGCAAACAAGACCGCTAACGCCTCGTCATCGTCTTCAGGCACTGGTTCAAGCTCGTCAGGCACCGGGTCGTCGTCATCGTCATCCGGCAGCTCATCTTCCAGTTCCAGTTCATCTTCGAGCTTGGGCAACATGACGTCATTCCTGCAGCTATTCACTAAACAGCTGCAGTATCAGGACCCGATGAACCCGATGGATATGTCAAATTTCTCAAGTCAGATGGCTCAGTTTACATCTGTTGAGCAGTTGACCAATATCAACACGAACATGCAGGCGTTAAACCAGTATTCCAACTCGTTAAACAACATGTCGGCAACTAGTCTTATAGGCAAGAGCGTTGTCATGAATGACGGCTCAAAGGGAACGGTAACCGGCGTTAAGTTTGACAGTGGTGTCACCTATCTTACGCTTAGCAACGGCAGCAGTGTGCAGATGATTAACGTAAAAGAAATAAATGCCGCCAGCACAACAAGTTCCACCGGATCAACCAGTTCAACTACTACTTAAAACAAATAATAAAGGAGGAGAGATAGATGATATCATCACTGTGGAGCGCAGTAAGCGGATTGACAAGCACCAGCACCGGCTTAGATGTCGTTAGTAACAACATTTCCAATATGAACACAACTGGTTATAAGACCAACAGGGCCAACTTTGGAGACGTCCTAAGCCAGTATGTCGGTACCTATAATGGACAGATTGGCTCAGGAGTCAGTGTAAACAGCGTAAGCACATTTATGACGCAGGGTTCTCTGGTAAATACCGGTAATACTTACGATATGGCGGTTGACGGCGATGGATTCTTTGTAGTTAAAGACACATCTTCCGGGGCGACCGAATATACAAGGGCGGGGAACTTCAGCGTCGACAAAAATGGTTACCTCGTAACGTCTTCCGGGATGAGGGTTCAGGGGTACGTCGGCAGCGATATTAACGCTACTAGTACTGGCACTGACAATGGTGTGTTGACCAACATCAGAATCCAAAGCAATATAGCAACTGCACAGCCAACAAACAGCGTAACAACCGCGGTTAATCTTAATTCGCAGGCTTCGGTTCCCTCAGCCGCGTTTACACTGGACGGTAACGGAGATGGCGTTAATAACGACCCTGCAAATTATAACTACTCCCAAACAACGACGGTATATGATTCTCAGGGAGGCTCTCATCAAGTTACGGCATACTTTACAAAAGTAGCAGATAATTCATGGCAGATTCACTATGCGTATCAGGCCGGCAATTACAGTGGTTCTGGCTCAGCGCCCACGCTTACAATGGCAACAGGTGTCCAGACACTAACGTTTAACACTAGCGGCGCTATGGTCAGTGACGGTACTACGGCTGCTTCAAAGACTGACCCGGCTATCTCCTTTAATTTTGGAACATCAGTCTCTACGCCGCAAAACATTACTTTTGATTATGGAACATCGCTAAACGAAGGCGGCAACGGACTAAACGGCAGCACACAGCTTGCCGAAGACAACCAGATGATGAGCTCCTCACAAAACGGTTACGCGGCAGGTTCCGTAAAAAGCGTTAGTATCAGCGACGATGGTAAGATTACCGCCACGATGTCAAACGGACAGCTTAGTACGCTTGGCCAGCTAGTGCTGGCGCGCTTCAATGCCGCCGATCAACTTACTAAAGTTAGCGGTAACTTATTGGCGGCCTCAAAGGCTTCAGGCACCCCGATTGTCAACATAGCTAAGTCAGACGGTCTTGGACGCGTGGTCTCTGGTTCTCTTGAGGCAAGCAATGTCGACCTCAGCACTGAATTTGTCAATATGATAACATACCAGAGGGCCTTTGAGGCGAACTCCAAAGGCATTCAAACCATAAACGAAATGCTTCAGACCCTTAATACCCTCAAACAAGGCTAATAGCGCAACTGCGTAAGCAGCCAGCGGCACAGACACATGCCCTCCGGTACCCCCGCCGGAGGGCACGGTCAATGCCCCCCTGTTTGTTCAATACTAAGTTGTAATCACATGAGCAATCTTTAGACTGCTAATAAGAATCACCTGAGCGTATAATAAGAATCATCCTGAGCTTGTCGAAGGATTCCCGATTTGTGCGGTTCATGGAACTAAAGGAGCATCCTTCGACAAGCTCAGGATGATTCAAATATTATTACTTTTATGAACTGATCTTGGTATAAGTCAATGCCTTTGTGCTATAATCACACCGGTTATCTTGGTATGGCATATAAAGACTTAAATGATTTTATAAAGACGCTGGAGAGAAAGTCTCTGCTTAAGCGCGTAAGGGTGGAGGTTGACCCACTGCTTGAGATTGCCGAGATCAATGACCGCGTTGTGAAGCAGGGTGGGGCGGCGCTGTTATTTGAGCGCTGTAAGGGGGCGGAGTTTTCTGCCGCGGTAAATCTCTTTGGCTCATATGAGAGGATGTGCCTTGCCCTGGGGGTTGATTCAATCGACTCAATAGGAAAGGAGATACTTGAGTTTTTAGAGCCGGAGATACCTGTTAATTTCATAGATAAGCTCAGGGCGCTGCCGCTTTTGAAGCGTCTTGCCGACTTTTTCCCCTCATACGTCAAGCACGGGCAGTGTAAGGATGTAATAATAAGAAATAACCCGTCGCTATTTGCCCTGCCGATTCTAAAGACATGGCCAGAGGACGGAGGGCGGTTTATCACACTGCCCATGGTGTTTACAAAGGACCCTGAGACTGGTGAGAGAAACTGCGGCATGTACAGAATGCAGGTGTATGATGACACAACAACGGGGATGCACTGGCATATGCATAAAGACGGCGCGCGGCACTACAAAAAGGCGGAGAAACTGGGGCGGCGCCTTGATGTGGCAGTGGTTATCGGCTCTGACCCGGCAACGCTTTATACCGCAACAGCGCCGCTTCCCGAGGGCATAGACGAGATGCTCTTTGCCGGATTTTTAAGGAAATCCCCTGTGGAGCTTATTAAGTGCGAGACAGTAGCCCTTGAGGTGCCGGCCAACGCCGAATTCGTTTTGGAAGGCTATGTCGAGCCGTTTGAGCGGCGGACAGAGGGGCCCTTTGGCGACCATACGGGGTATTATTCCTTAGCGGACGAGTTCCCTGTGTTTCATCTTACGTGTATCACACACAGAAAGAATGCCATATATCCTGCCACCATCGTAGGGAAGCCGCCGATGGAGGATTGTTTTATTGCAAAGGCTACAGAGAGGATATTCCTGCCGCTTCTGAAAAAGCAGCTGCCTGAAATAGTGGATATGAACCTGCCGCTTGAGGGCGTGTTTCACAACATAGCCCTTGTCTCTATTGACAAGCGCTACCCCGGTCATGCCAGAAAGGTGATGTATGCCCTGTGGGGCATGGGGCAGATGAGCTTCACCAAGATGATTGTAATTGTGGATAAGTGGGTGGATGTGCAAAACCCCTCTGAGGTCGTCTGGAGGATAGGAAACAATGTTGACCCAAAGCGCGATACCGTCATAGTGGAAGGCCCGCTTGATGTGCTTGAGCACGCCTCGGCGATACCTGCCTATGGCGGCAAGATTGGCATAGATGCCACAAAGAAACTGCCCTCTGAGGGGTTTACGAGAAACTGGCCGGATGATATAGCAATGTCGCCTGAGATAACCGCCCTTGTAGATAAACGCTGGTCACAATATGGTTTATAAAGCACGTTTTATGAAGCGCTGTTTATGAAACCCATCTTGGGGATTGCCGCAGTCTTAGCATTCCTTGTAGGTCTGTTTCTTTTTATGAGACATCTCTCCCACGCCTACACGCCGCAGGAGTTGTCATATACTGTGGTAGTGCTGATAATTGTCCTGTCAATGGCGGTCATATTAGGCGGATGTGAGCTGTTTGCAAACGGGGTTGAAAACCTGGGGAGGCACATGAATTTATCTCATGCCGCCGCTGGTGGGATATTGGCCGCCGTGGGGACTGCCCTGCCTGAGACGCTTGTGCCGATTTTTGCCCTAATCTTTGGGACGCCACAGCACGGTGAGGGCATTGCCGTTGGGGCAATCCTAGGGGCGCCGTTTATGCTGACTACGCTGGCAATGTTTTTTCTTGGCGTGACGGTCTTTATCTTATGGCTTAAAAAGGACAGGCACAGACCGATGTTTTCAGCCAGTGTCGGGGCTATGAAGACAGACTTACTTTTTTTTATCCCTACGATGGTTGTTGTACTGATTGTGAGTTTATGGGGAAATACTGTAATTAAGTACCTCGGGGCGCTGGGGTTGATGATAACGTATGCGGTGTTTTGCAAGGTTACTCTAAGCCACGAGGCACAGGATGGCGAGGAGTATGATGAGAAATTATATTTTAACTGTTATTTCAGCTGCTGCCAAACCAGGGCAAATATCGTCGTTCAAATTATCATGGGGCTCATGTTTATCATGGCCGGGGCGCATATATTTATCGATTATATTACGATTTTCTCGTTTAAATCAGGGATATCAGCTTTGATTTTATCCTTAATTGTTGCCCCAATCGCAACTGAGCTTCCTGAGAAATATAACTCTATCACATGGACAGCTCAGGGCAAGGACACGCTTGCAATGGCAAACATCACCGGGGCGATGATATTTCAGGCGACGATCCCTGTTTCGATTGGATTAGTCTTTACGCGCTGGTCACTAGGGCACACAGAGCTGTTAAACATTATGATAGCCATAACAATGGCGGCCATTGTCTTAATCACGGTTAAAATAAAAAAAACACTGCCCGGTTGGACACTGTTGATAGGCGGTGTATTTTATGCCGCATATATAGTTCGAATCTTTAAGTAGGCGTTATGCCAAGTATGACGCTCACTAATAAACTTCGTCGTGAGTTCCTATATTAAGCATGTGGATGGTGTCGTCAGATATGCCAAATGTAATTCTAATATCCTCAGTTACAGTGCAAGAGTATGTATCTTTTAAGTGTCCGGAGAGTTTATGTGTTTTTAAAGATGGGGCGAATGGTGGCCTATTCATGAATGTTTTGTCTATTACGTTTAGGTATATCTTTCTAAGGTTTGGATTACTTTTCAAGCGCTTTTTGGCTTTCTTTGTGAATGCCTTTTCAGCTTTAATGATTCGCTCTATGTCTGGGTTTCTTATGTCAGTCTTAGGGGCAGTCTCTATGATCGTCTCGCTCATATGGGTAGTATAACACATGGCTGATTTAAAAGAAATCTCACTCCACGATAAAAAATTGTCTCCATACGGCTATCCTTGTCGTCATTCCAGCTTGTCTGGAATCTTCTTTGGCTATGGAGTGAGAGGCAGATTCCGGACAACAGACTGTGTCACAATAAAAAACCAGCCCCCCCCCCTCAAAGGCAGGGGGCTGTG
>JADFXZ010000249.1 GCA_015233265.1 Nitrospirota bacterium | reverse complement strand
CGGCAGCGGCGGCCTGGTAGTTCGCTTCAACTCCAGTATAAATATATCCATTCTGACTTACTGCAACGAGTTTTGAAGCATCAGACGAGGATGCTAATTGTGACCATGGTGCTTCGCCAGCGCCAGATTCCTCAGTCCATGTAGCACCCGAATCTGTCGATGTATATATATGTCCTTTATCGTCGTTGTTTTCACTGTCAGCAGCAGCAGCGAGACTTGTTCCATCTGCTGACGATGTTATTGTCATCCAGTTACCTGTATTGTTCATCGATTTTGTAGTCGCAGTCCATGAAGTACCAGAATCTTGCGACGTATAAAGATACCCAGAAAGATCTGCGGCGGCGAGTTTAATTCCGTCGGATGAGGATGCTATCGTTATCCAACTTCTATTGCCGGAACCAGTTTGCTTGATCCACGTAACACCAGAATCTGCCGATGTATGTATATATCCGGAAAGATCTCCGACAGCAAAGTTTGTTCCATCCGCTGAGGACGCTGTCGAAACTACCAATTCCATGCCAAGGTTTGCAGATGTCCAGTAAGAAGTTTTAAACAAATATGTATATTTGTCAATTCCAGCGATAACTGTTGAAGCATCTGAGGATGATGATAACGAATGGAACGAACTTAGAATCCCGTGGAAACCAGGCTTAATCAAGGCAACCGCATGCATAGACGATGCGTATTTGCAGTACATCTCCTACTTCGGCAGTAAGTCCGGCAATGTTCAACTGGGCACAACTACTGACGGGGATTATTACGTTCAGTGGTTTACAAATGGCACGGCAATTATAGCGTGGACAGACGGTTATCTGTATGGTTACGTCAGAGGCACATGGCAGCCGTTTGGAATCGCATGGCAACAGCAGGTATAATCGGTTATTTGTTGAGGAAGAGGCTATAAAAAAGGGGGTGTAATAATGAAGAGAAGTGCAATTATGGCAGTGATGTTAGTGTTGGCCTTTGCCGTCTCAGCGTATGCCGCAGAGCAAAAAGGCGTGGTACTAAACGGGCAGACGCCTCTTGCCTCTGCCACGGTTACGCTCTATCGTGCAGGCGCTCAGCGTGGTATGACGGACGTCGTTCTGGGCAGTGCGCAAAGCGACGATAATGGGAATTTTACCATCTCATATACGACGCCCACAGACACCAATGCGGTTTTGTATATGATTGCAGATGGAGCCATTAATATCATGGAAAGTCCAGTAAGACTTGCCACAGTACTGGGAACTGCCCCGGTTTCTGACTCACTTTCGGCCAATGCAGTAATAAACGAACGAACTACAGTAGCGACGGCCTATGCGATGGCTCAGTTTATCAACGGACGCAACATATCGGGGACATCGCCAGGCCTGCAAAATGCGGCGGCTATAGTACAGAATATAGTTGATATTACAACGGGCAATGTGGGCGCGGTACTGTCAAGCTCACCCAACGGGACGGCAACTTCGACGATGTCCCAGTTTAACACACTGGCCAATCTGCTTGCCTGCTGTGTGGGTATGCCCAGAGTATGCAGGCTGCTCTTTGCACTGGCAACACCGCCGGGAAGCAGCGCTCCGCAGGATACCCTGCAAGCCATCGTAAATATCGCCCATTACCCGTGGCAAAACGCATGGCAACTCTACGCCCTGTCAAAGGCAGGCCCATACACCCCTGCGCTTGCATCAGCCCCGGATGCCTGGACGCTGGCTCTGAAATACACAGGCAATGGCCGTGAGTTTGACGGTCCAGGCAACATGGCAGTCGATAAGGACGGCAACGTCTGGGTTACCAACAACTATGAGTTTAACAGCGACCCCTCTGAATCAGTCTGCGGAGGGAAACTCCTGATGAAACTTACCCCTACGGGTTCTGACGCCGTGGGCGCACCTTTTAGCGGCGGCGGCATTGACGGCACAGGTTTTGGCATCGGCATTGATACAAACGGCGACGTATGGCTCAGCAACTTCGGCTTTCAGGGAAAGGGCTGCATTACCCCGCCAGCTTCAAACAGCGTATCGAAGTTTAGCTCGGCTGGAG
This sequence comes from Nitrospirota bacterium, assembly GCA_015233265.1. Lineage (GTDB taxonomy): Bacteria > Nitrospirota > Thermodesulfovibrionia > Thermodesulfovibrionales > Magnetobacteriaceae > Magnetominusculus. The sequence goes on along the minus strand of JADFXZ010000249.1, from coordinate 1,260 downwards.
TTGCGCTTTCCCCGAATAATGGCTTCACAAGTGGCGGCATCAGCTCACCACAGGGCACGGCCTCAGATCAATCGGGCAGCATATGGATAGCCAACTATGACAATAACTCTATTACGCAGTATCCTCTGGGAAACCCTAATGCCCCGCTTATGTTCAAAAACGTGGGATTAGACAAACCCTTCGGTTTGGCAATCGACGGCAAGGGAAACGCCTGGATAGCCAGCTCTGGTAATGACAGCGTTATCGCACTGGCCCCTGACGGCACCCCATTGACAGGTTCACCGTTTACGGGAGGCGGGATTAAAAACCCCTTAGGGATAACCGTCGATAGTCTTGGTAACGTATGGACGGCTAATTCACTTGGCGGCTCCGTTACCCTGATACGCAGCGACAGCCGGTTGCCGCAGCAGCTTGCGGGCGGCGGGCTGACAACACCGTGGGGTATTGCAGTAGACGGTGATGATAATGTTTGGGTAGCCAATTTTGAAGGCCAGAGACTAACGCAGCTCTGCGGGGCAAAACACTGGCGCTGTCCAACGGGTTATCGCACAGGAGACCCCATCTCACAAAATACAGGTTACACCAGCGACGCGCTTGTCAGAAATACCGGAGTTGTCATCGACCCATCGGGCAATGTGTGGGTTGCCAATAACTGGAAAAGTATACCTGTGCAGACTAATCCTGGCGGTGATGGGCTGGTGGTGTTCATAGGACTTGCAGCACCAGTTAAAACCCCGATGATAGGGACGCCGCAACAGCCAGAACCACAGTACACGGCAGCAGTGGATGCCATTGCCAGATACGCATATCTGTTGCACGCCTTTTTCGGAGTGAAATTGGGGGATATAACTGCGGACTCATCAGCAAGCGGTACATACTATACCCAGTGGTTTTCCAATGGTACCGGTATTTTGGCATGGTCTGATGGAAATATTTATGTACTTTATAATGGCAGCTGGCTCTATGCCGGGATAAACTGGAAATAACCTTTGTTGATTCACGGTTCTGTTGCAAAAAAGAAATACATCTTGTAATCGTTTTTTTTGTAACAGAACCCGCAAATAAATATCTGGAAAAAAGCATATTCTAATGTTAGAATAGCCCCAAAGTGATAGCTGTTAGCAATTGGCGCTGCCGGTGCAGCGGGTCTGCACGGCGGGGGGCATGTATTACTTCATACTCTTCAAAGAGGTGTGATAGCTGCTCTTTTTGTCGGCATTGATTTTATAAAATTGGTTACAAAGGAGTGATTGTGAAATT
>JADFXZ010000248.1 GCA_015233265.1 Nitrospirota bacterium | reverse complement strand
TACAACAATTATGTTGTCATTCGCCCGCTTCCTGTCAATTATTCGGGGTAGTTATTACACCGGCACTCGTGATACAATAACAGCTGGTCTTCCGTCGGGGGACTGAAATCTACATCGCGGAGGCTGTGTTATGAAAAAATTGGTTGTTCTGATTCTTGCTTTGGTGTTGACGGCTGGCGTGGTCTATGCCAAAGAACTTACAATGGCAAAAAGGGCAGGGGAGTATACTATTCAATTTAAACTTGACAAGAAATCCCCCGTCATTGGTGATAACGCCGCAGAGGTCGAAATCACAGATATTAACGGCAGGCTCGTCACTGACGCTAAGGTCAAGCTCGATTACTCTATGCCCGCTATGCCCGGGATGCCAGCTATGAACTATTCGGCTGATGTGACGCACACCGGCGAGGTCTACCACGCCATATTAAACCTCTCGATGGCCGGTTCTTGGAATATCGACATTAAAGTTACTCACAATAAAAAGACTGCCACTGCGAAATTCACCATCGATGCGAAATAAGGCTGTCTTAATATTGCTGTTGGTGGTGATTTGCTTTTGTGTCATCGGGAGAAGTTATGCCGCGGCTCTTGACTTAGACCTCGATAGCTTAATTGCTGAGGCGCTGACGGGAAATCACGAAATCATCACCGCTGAGTCGAAGGCTGCTACGTCAGAGTTCAGAATCCCGCAGGCGGCAAGCCCCCCAGAGCCGGTGTTCTCAGTTGGATATCAAAACGAGGGCTTTCAGAGGTTTACGCTTGGGCAGGAACAGGGGGCGCAGTTGATTGTGGACCTCTCGCAGACTGTCCCATTCCCAGGTAAACTTGCCCTCAAAGAGCAGGCCGCCGCTGCGGAGACCGATTCCCTCAAGGCCGTAGTCGAGGATGTTCGCCTAAAGACAGTTGCAAAGGTCAAGGAGCTGTACTTCGACCTGCTTTTGTCCTACAAGACGATTGAGATAATAAAAGAGCGTCTGGCGCTGTTTGATGCCTTTACAGATGCCGCCCTTGCCCGTTATTCCTCCGGAATGGCTCAGCAGGAAGACGTCCTCATGGCTCAGAAAGAAAAATACATGCTGGCCGAAAAAGAAGAATTGGAAACGCAAAAGATTCAATCCCTCAGCGGCGAGTTTAACACCACAGTAGGGCGTGACGTCAACTCACCGCTTGGCAGACCGACCATCCGGCCAAAGACGCCTTACACGATGACTCTCGAAGGTACAATCAGACGGGCATATGAGGCATCCCCCGCGGTACGGGCGAAGGAGGAGCTGCTTGCAGAGGCGAAGATAAAGATTGAGTCGGCAAAAAAGGATTATTACCCTGACATTGCCATCAACGCGGGATACTTTAAACGCGGCGGGGATTTTAAGGATATGTGGAGCCTCACGGCCTCGTTTCCAATCCCTATATTCTATAAGAATAAGCAAAACATGGCGGTTGCCGAGGCCGCGTCGATGGCCGCTGAGGCCGCGCATGAGCTTGATAATGAAAAGGCTATGCGGGCAGCCAGCGTCCGCGAAAACTTTACGCTGATTAAATCGTCCGAAAAGTTGATGAGTTTGGATCAATTGTTATCTGGTATTGCTTGACAAATCCGCCAATGCTTGCCACCTCAGAGACACCGGGGACGCTCTCTAAGGCAAGTTTCAGATTATAATCCTGAAGCGTCCTCGTTTGCGATAAGTCATGCCCGCCCGTCTCATCAACTATGGCGTATTCAAAGCCCCAGCCAAGGCCGGTTGCATCAGGGCCTAATACGGGATTTACATCTGCGGCAATCTTATCTTTTACGCCCTGCAGATATTCAAGCACGCGGCTCCTTGCCCAATAAATATCTGTCCCCTCTTCGAATATCACATAGATAAACGATGCCCCAAAAAACGAAAACCCGCGGACGGCCTTTACCTTGGGGGCGGCAAGCAGCGTTGCGGTTATGGGATATGTTATCTGGTCTTCGATTAAATCCGGGGCTCGGCCTGCCCACTGCGTGTAGATAATCACCTGCGTGTCACTAAGATCTGGAATGGCGTCAAGCGGGGTCTTCTTGAGCGCCCATAGCCCCCAGAGAAATAAAAACGCGACAAGCAGAACGACAATAAACTTGTTGCGCGCGCTATAGGCTATCAGCTTTGCTATCATCTGACTTTACTTCTGGGGCACCGGGGCGATGCCCTTGAGTTTGGCCTCCGAATCGATGGCAAACGAGGCGGCCGCCACGACTCTTTCTTTGTCCTTTAGTCCCTGCGTAATCTCCACCATATCTCCAGTATTCAAACCGGTGGTGACATATCTTGGCTCAAACATTCCCTCCTCTGAGGCCACAACATATACAACCTTATTTCTGCCTGTGTCAATTATCGCATCGCGCGGGACGACAAGTTTATTTCCCAGATTTATGCTGAGCTCAACATTTGTAAACATCTGAGGAAGCAGGCGGCCATTTTTATTTGGCACACTAAAGCGCACCTTCGCCGTCCTCGTATCAGCGGCAATGCCCGGATAGATATAGTCAATCTTTGCTGATAATTTCATATCGGGATAGTAACTAAGTGTGATAGAGGCGGTCTGCCCCAGTTTAATCATCGGCAGCTCGTTTTCATAAATATCTGCGATGACCCAGAGCGTTGATAAATCTGCCACATCGAAGAGTTTCTCACCGGCTGCAACGCGCTGCCCCACAACGACCTTTTTCTCTGTAACGAAGCCGCTTGCCGGGCTAAAGAGCGTCATGGTTCTGATGGGTTTACCTGTGTCTTCTATGCGTTTTAGCTCCTTGTCTGTGATGTCCCAGCGTTTGAGGCGAGTGCGTGCGGCCTCGACAATTGCAAGGGCATCTTTTGTGAGCGCCGCGTTAAGTGAACCGCTTACGTCCTCAGCAGCATCAGCTATTACGGGCGGTTTTGCGGCGTCATAGCGTTTCGTCCATTTTATCAAATTCAGGTATTCCTGCTGAGTTGCCATGAGTTCGGGGCTGTAGATTTCAGCTATCGCCTCTCCTTTTTTAACGTATCTGCCGGTGTAATCTATGTAGAGGCGTTCTATCCAGCCGTCGATCTTTGTATTGACCGTGGCCTGGCGTTTTTCGTCAAGTTCAATCCTCCCAACCGTCCTGATTATCTTGACAAGCGGCATCACTTCTACGACAACTGTCTTGAGGCCGATTTGCCGCTGCTTCTCAACGGGGATTTCTACGGTCTTAGGCTCTTCGGCTGAGAGTATGCTGCCAAATAATAATATAAATGCCGCGATATAATAACCTTTTGCCATCATTCCCCCTTAACACTTGGTGCGGTTAACGCCTC
>JADFXZ010000247.1:2912-3371 GCA_015233265.1 Nitrospirota bacterium | reverse complement strand
GTTACTGTACCAATATAGAAAATGGTAAAGGCTGTGGCATTATTCTCCGGTGGGCTTGACAGCACGCTGGCAATTATATCTATTTTAAGACAAGGGGTAGAGGTCACTGCCATATCCTTTCAGAACCACTTCGGCTGCGATATAAACGACCGCTCGTCATGCTCCAAAGACCCATACGCGGCGGCTGATAAATTTGTCTTTAACGTCAAACTCTGCCATCTTGCAGACAAGTTTATAGATATTGTAAAACATCCGAAATTTGGCCACGGCAAAAACATGAACCCCTGTATTGACTGCCGCATTCTTATGCTCAAAGAGGCGAAGGTGTTTTTAGAGATGACCGGCGGGGATTTCATCATCACCGGCGAGGTGCTAGGGCAGCGCCCGATGAGCCAGCGGCGGGACTGTTTCCCGCTGATAGACAAAGAGGCCGGAGGGGTTGGACAGGTTGTGCGTCCG
>JADFXZ010000247.1:0-2854 GCA_015233265.1 Nitrospirota bacterium | reverse complement strand
TGACCGCGAGAGGCTTCATGCCATGAGCGGGCGCACACGAAGGCCGCAGTTAGAGCTGGCACGGGAGTTTGGCCTCACAGAGTTTCCAAACCCCGCAGGAGGCTGTCTGCTGACAGACCCCATATATTCCTACAGGCTGAGTGAACTGCTGCGCCATATGCCGCAGCCACCCGTTAGAGACATCAATCTGCTGAAAACGGGGCGGCATTTCCGGCTGTCTGATTCCTGTAAGGCAATCATAGGAAGGAATGAGGCAGAAAATACCATCATCGAGACCCATGCGGCAGACGGAGATATTACTATGACAGTCGAGGGCATTGGCTCACCAACAACTATTGTAACCGGTGCCGCGGACTCAGAAATACTCATGGCCGCCGCCTCACTAACGGCAAGATATGCCGACTCTAAATATGAAAAAACTGTAACTGTCTCCGCCTTCAGAGTTAACCAGGCGGGGCAGAGTGTGCCGCTGCCGCAGATAACCGTGCCGCCAGCGCACGATGCGCTTCTTGCCGCCCTGAGGATAGAGGAAACCCGTGCCACAAAGCAATCTACTAAGCCTATACGAGTTTAACTTAATCGTCAAGGAGGCGCTGACACTGACGTTTCCCGCGCGATACCTGATAAAGGCCGAGACAGCCTCCCTCAACATAGACGCACGGGGGCACTGCTACATGGAGTTAATCGAGAAAGACGACACAGGGATAAAGGCACAGCTCAGTGCCCGCGTATGGGCCTCGACATGGAGGGCTGTCTCGAAAGAGTTTAAATCCGCCACAGGGCAGCCCCTGACAAAGGGTATGAAAATCCTCATTGAGGCCACCTTGAACTTCCACGAGAGATACGGTCTGAGTCTTATCGTTGCAAATATCGACCCGTCATACACGCTTGGCGAGATGGCGGCGTCAAAACGCCAGATAATCGACAGGCTTACAAAAGAGGGATTAATAGATAAGAACAAGTCGTTAGCGTTTCCGGTCGTGCCGCTTTCCATTGCGGTATTGTCGTCAAGGCAGGCGGCGGGATACGAGGATTTCGTCAAACACCTCAGAGGAAACCCCTATGGATATGCCTTTAATATTACGCTGTTTGAGGCTGCCGTCCAGGGTGACACAGTGCAGGAGACGATGCTGAGGGCGCTTTCGTTGTGCCGTGCAAATGTCGTCTATCCTGATTTGAATTATCCCGCCTTGCGCTTTGTCTGTTTGAGGCATATATGACGTTGTTATAGTTATAATGCCTGACGAAGCGGCGCTGACGGCGCCAATGGCGTTGTCTATTATGTGATAGAAACACTGGTTTATAGCCAGAGGCTCACAAGCATACATGGGCAGCTGCCCATATTCCCTGACAACTTGCACATTAGTATCTTCAGTAAATATTGCAGACAATGTCTCGTCAATACTCTTATTTAAGTCAACGTCAGTAACTTCAGCCTTGTTGAGCTGGGCAAATTGCTTCAAGGCATTGACGACCTCCATTATCCTCTCGATCCCTCGATTTGAAGATCTGATTTTATTATTCATCATAGCAATCATGTCAAGTATCTTATCCTGCCGCAACGCCTCTACTTGTTCCTCAGATAAAGACTCAAGAGAGGGTGATAATTGAGCATGTCTGACAAAAGGCTCGATTTTAGCGAGATATTTGTTCAACGTGTTTATAGAGGTTTTAATAAACGACAATGGATTGTTGATCTCATGGGCTATGCCGGCTGACAGGGAGGTAACGCTTGCCGCCCTGTCCATCTCGATAAGCTGCATCTCTTTGTTGCGTACAATTACGCCGGTAAGTATATTAGCCATACTCGTAACAAATTGTTCGTCATCATCGTTACGTTCATAACCCTCTGCTGTGTAGATATGTATTACTCCCAATAGTTCGGCTGCTGAACTGATAGGTATGCAGTAATCTCCATGGGCGGCTTGTTCCTTAGACGAAACCGGACACAGGTCTTCATTGCATTTCGACGTAAAGACTATTTGTCTTGTGGATGCGCACTGGCCGCACAGGCATTTTCCATATGGAACATGGCAACACGCCGATAGATGCTCATCATCAACGTTAAATGATGAGGCCAAGCGCAGCGTCTGCGTCTTATTGTCGCAGATGAATATACACCCTTTGTGCTGTGACGAAATCTGTGAATGTATCAATATTATATTTAATATGTTTTGAAGTTTCTTCTCATACGAATCTGGTGATAGTGAAATAAAAAGTGCCGCGTTTATTATCTCTTGTTGATCTACGCTTCTTTGCAGGTGAATGTTCATCGTCTTTATCTCTTCTTCCATTCGCTTGCGAAGTGTTATGTCCTGAAATGCCGTTACAGAGCCAGTAACCTCTCCATCTCTTATAACAGGGGTAGATACATAGGATATAGGGAAAACTGTTCCATCCTTTTTAATGAATGCGTTATCCTCGTCGCTTCGATACATATTGCCCGTGTCGAGAACCTTTTCGATTTGGCATAATTCATGTGGAAGCGATGCTCCATCGGGTTTACAGCGATGGATTATATCGTGCATTCGCTTACCAAGTAATTCAGTTTCTCTCCAGCCCAGCAGACGCTCCGATTCAGGATTCATAAATACCACACACCCTTGTTTATCCAGCATAAATACACCTTCGCCAAGCACGGCAGTGATAGAGCTGAATTTCTCCTCACTGATTCGTAACGATTCCTGAGCATGGTTTTGTTCTATAAGCCTCTTTCTGCCGATATGAAAAATATAAAATATTCCTATGAGACCACTAAGCCAAAACCCTGTGTGAGTTAAGACTATGTCTTTTAACAATTTTTTCTCTAATTGAAGATATGGCTTCATTGGGACAGAAACTCCAACACCGCCAC
>JADFXZ010000246.1:506-3381 GCA_015233265.1 Nitrospirota bacterium | reverse complement strand
CACTTCTGGCAAGCTCCAGTGCCACTGTCCCACCAAAACAATACCCCATCACCGCCTGAGTTGGCGCAAGACGACGGTCTTCTGGCCATAGGAGGGGACCTCAGCCTGAGGCGTCTTCTGATGGCGTATCAAATGGGGATATTCCCGTGGTACATGGACTACCATCCAATCCTGTGGTGGTCGCCGGACCCGAGGCTCGTTCTATTTCCAGAGGAGTTCGTGCTGTCAAGGAGTATGAGACAGACGATAGATAGAAAAATATTTGAGATTACCTTTGACACGGCATTTGCCGATGTGATGATAAACTGTGCCGGAGTAGAAAGAAGAGACAGCGATGACACATGGATAAATGACGATATGCTTGAGGCCTATACGGGGTTGCACGAGTTGGGCTTTGCGCATTCGGTTGAGAGCTGGTCGGAGGGGCAGCTTGTAGGGGGGCTATATGGAGCTGCGCTTGGCGGGGCGTTTTTTGGAGAGTCCATGTTTACTTTGAAGTCCAATTCCTCGAAGGCGGCGCTTGCGGTGTTAGTAGATAAACTCATCGCCTGGGGTTTTATATTTATAGATTGCCACGTGACAACGTAGCACCTCAAGAGCTTGGGGGCACGTGAAATTCCCCGAAGGGAGTTTCTGACTCTCTTGAGGCTGGCGTTAGAGTTTCAAGGGCAACCAGGCAAATGGTCACACAATATAATCCAATAGCTTTCGTTATTGGTATAACCAATAGTATACCCAACAAATAGGAGCCAAAAATGTCTAAACCTGAGCTAACAATGTCTAAACCTGAGCTAACAATGTCTAAACCTGAAGTAACAATGTCTAAAATAATATGTCTGATCGTGTCAATCCTCTTATTAACTGTTTCAACGGCGTATTGCGGTACAGGGGCGCTGAGCAGCGCTGCTGTCGAATATAAACATGGCGATGTAGTCCTCGATGGGTATATCAGCCATAATAAGGCGCTTTCAGGGAAGTTACCGGCGGTTATTATAGTTCATGACTGGATGGGTGCGGGGGATTTTACGAAGGAGCAGGCGCAGCGCATAGCGGAGCTTGGATATGTTGCCTTTGCCGCCGATATCTATGGAAAGGGAGTGAGACCAAAGAATGCTGAGGAGGCGGGCAAGACTGCGGGCATATATAAGGGCAATCGTGAGTTGATGCGTCAACGAGTTAAGGCGGCGCTGGATTACGTGCGCTCGCTGGACTATGTCGATACGGGGCGCATAGCGGTGATGGGGTATTGTTTTGGTGGGACAGTGGCACTGGAGCTTGCCAGAAGTGGGGCGGATATAGCCGGGGCGGTCAGCATACATGGGGGGCTTGACACACCGGAGCCGAAGGCAAGCAAAATAAAGGCAAAGGTGCTTGTCTTACATGGCGCGGATGACCCATATGTGCCGAAAGAGGATGTGGAGGCGTTTCAGAGTGAGATGCGGCAGGGTGGTGTTGACTGGTATATGACCGCATATGGAAACGCGGTTCACGCGTTTACAAATTCAAAACTGGGTACAGACAACTCAAAAGGCGCGGCATATAACGAAAAAGCTGACAAAAGGTCAGCGACGGCGCTAAAAGAATTCTTTAAAGAAATCTTTAACAAATGAGGTCAAGGAGGCGCGCCTCCTTGCGGGAGGTTGAGGGCAGCGCCCTCAATGTCGTCAATCAGTTCATCTTTGAGCCGTGGAATCCTTTTGTCATCTTTCAGAAAGCCGCACAGGAGAAGCCGTTGATATATCTCAAGAACAACAGGCTTCGATATATATTGATTGTTTCCAGAAAATATCTCAAAAGGCGTACCGTTAGCCGCTATGGCGCCATCGTTCATTACGATGACGCGGTCTGCCCATTCGTAGGCCAAATCGACATTGTGTGTTGACATTAATAAGGTAACACCGCCGGCGTTCAGGCTTGCAAATATCTTGAGCACCATATCTTTGTGGCGCGGGTCGAGACCGGCCAGTGGCTCATCGAGGACGATTACTTGCGGCTTCATTGCTATTACACCGGCGATGGCGGCGAGTTTTTTCTGGCCGTGGCTTAGAGAATGCGTAGGGCGTTCTTTTAATTCATAAATTCCGCAAGCATGTAGTGCATCATCCACCCTTTGTTTCACCTCATCGAGTGATAAGGATAGGTTCATCGGGCCAAATGATACATCCTCAGCTACTGTGGCTGAAAACAGCTGCGCTTCCGGGTCTTGAAACACGACGCCGACGCGCTTCCTTAATTTTACAAGTGACTTGTGGTCATAAGTGACTTCAGTGCCGTCGTAGAATATCTTGCCGCTTAATGGCCGCAATATCCCGTTTAGATGAAGTAAAAAAGTGGTCTTACCGGCTCCATTTGCCCCTAATATGGCATATTTTAATCCCTTTTCGATTTGGATAGAGACATTATTTAAAGCCGTAATTTTATCATACTTAAAAGTGACGCCTTGTACTTCTATCATCCTAAACCCACGAAGATTAAAATTAAATTAATCACACTAATTGTGGCAATATTCACAGGAGAAATTTTGAAGGCTCTTTGCATAACACGCAGTTCACCGGTGAATCCTCTCGATTGCAGGGCGGTGTTTAGGATATCCGCCTGCCTGAACATTCTCTGAAAGAGGCTTGCCACTAATATCCCCATCGAGCGGTAAGAGTTAATAAGGCCGTCGTAGCCCAAACGAGATAATTGAGCGGTGCGCGTCTTGTGTGAAATATCCATAAATAAAAATATAAACCGGTAGGTCAGGCCCATCACTTCGCAGACAACCGCAGGTATGCGGCATCTCCTCAGTACAGCTAATATATCGGCAACAGGGGTTGTGAGAATCAAAAAATAAAAACAGGAAATCGCTGCAAATGCCCGAAAAAATACTAAT
>JADFXZ010000246.1:0-432 GCA_015233265.1 Nitrospirota bacterium | reverse complement strand
CGCACCAGAGATCATCTTAAAAAATGATAGCAGAGGAATCTTTGCCAAAAAGACAAGCACAGCCGCCATAATTATTAAAACAATTAAATATACCGCTATTGAGCTGCATATCAGCGAGATTGTCATGCACGAAAACGAGAAAAACATCTTCTCAACCGGATGAACCTCTCTGAGGGCGTTTGTGTAGCTGAATCTCTCCGGCATCGTGGTCAGTTAGCGTTTCCTTGTCTTACGCATGATATAAAAAAAGATAAAGCCCGCCCCAATTGCAGCCTGAAACACAAAAAACAGAGTTTCAGCGGCCTTATTTGGTGGACTCCAAAACGGCTCAATCCACCGTTGATAGCTGGTGTTGAGTTCGGTTATAGCAACCTGAGCCTTGTCGTCAGTGCCCATAAGCTCGATGCCCATTAAATCTGTTGTTTTATTAAT
>JADFXZ010000245.1 GCA_015233265.1 Nitrospirota bacterium | reverse complement strand
AGGAACGTGAGATTCTCGATAGAACCCTTCGCACATTGAAAGAGGAGAAGGCCGAGATTGAGCGACGACTTTGCGGCATCAGAGAGTCAGAAACTCATCAGTACACAGTTGCCGAAGGAAATTATCGCGGCACAGCTAAAGAAATCGCGGAGGCCATAAGCTATGACAGAGGCGGCTATGAGTGGTTCACAGACATACCCCCACTAAATATGGCCTGCCCGATTTCTGATAAGGCCTTACTAAATGTGCTTAAAGCTCTTCGCTTTTTTACGCCAGATAAACGTCAGGAGTTAAGACTTGAGCGTCCAGAGGCACTACCCTCCGCAGAACAGTTTTCCGGCCTCGTTAAATGTGAAAAGATGGCAATTGACGAAGAGAACAGATTGAAAAGTGGGACAGATGAGTATACCGTAGAAGTGGAGAGTAACACCACGGACATTGAAGCGATTAGAGATGCCATTTCCGCATTCCATGATAAGCTCCAAAAGCTCCCTATCGTTGCTCATCCGTGGATAAGCAATTATTTGAGCGAAATGATAGAAGGCAATACCGCATTGTGGCCTGAGCTTTCCCGCGTTACAAGATATGCAATTACCTCATTAGAGCATCGGGTTTCTGCAGCGGACAATAATAGCGTTGTCTTTCCGGAAGGCAGCAATCTCAGGGGTTTGCTTGAAGATGTCTGCAAATTAACAGAACACATAGACAATGGAGGCAGCCTTGGCTGGTGGCTGTTCCGCCCAAAGATAGTCAAAGAGCGCGTTTATGTGCTTAAGACCGTTTTAGTCAACGGGCGTGTCTGCTCCGATATTCACCATCTGTCTATTTTGGCAGACGCTCTGCATGTACGTGTTGAATGTGACAAGGCATGGGGGTTTTGGGTAGGACGGTGTGAACGGATCGAAGGGCCTTACATCATGCAGCTGCAAGCGCTCAAGGTTAAGTGTCAAGCACTTGATGAGGTTTTTGAATTAGAGGAACTCTTTAAACAATGTCGCAATGCCTTGCGGCAATGTCCAGATATGCCCGAACCCAATTGGGTAGATGTTACACAGATTAAACAATCAATTTCGCTATGCCGTCTGGTTCTTGCAAGTCATAAAAAGAGGCTTGCCGCTGAGGATATTTATAATATAGAGCTTCAACTTTTGTCCTTTACCGCAAAGCGTAACGCCCACCCCATAACAAAAGATTTGATTCATGCGGTTCGTGACCGCAACACCGAATGGTTTGCACAATGCTCGAATAAAATTCAGTCATTAGAAAAAGACCGTCAGGATATTCAGAAGATGGATGATTATATGGCGAAACTTCGCTGCATTGTGCCTAATATGACAGAGGAATTGGAGCGTACCTGTAACGATGCCTGTTGGGATTCACGCGTTGCTCAAATCAAAGGTGTATTTCATTGGGCGCAGGCAAGGATTTGGATTGAAGAGTACTTACGAAAAGACGATGTTCCAAGTCTTTCAATGCGTATAAAGCAGATAGAAGACGAAATCAGTAGAATTATCGAGAAGCTTGCCTCGCTTCAAGCATGGTCATTTTGTTTCTCGCGACTTACGGAAAATCATCGGCAACATATGATTGGGTGGCAGCAGGCAATGAAACTACTTGGCAATGGAACTGGAAAATGGGCACAGCGGCATCGGCGCGACGCTCAATATCATCTCAATGAATGCCGTGAGGCGATTCCAGCATGGGTTATGCCACTTCACAGGCTATGGGATACTGTTGAACCATCGCCTCAGATGTTTGATGTCATCATTGTTGACGAGGCATCTCAGTGCGGTCTTGAGGCGCTTCCTCTATTTTACATGGGAAAGAAGATAATCATCGTCGGCGATGACAAGCAGATCAGCCCTGAGGGGATTGGTTTGTATCGCGGTGATGTGCATCGCCTGATGGATGAATATCTCCATGATTTTAAATTCAAAGGCCAATTCAACATCGAGAACAGCCTATTCGACCACGGCAAAAGATTATATGCGACACGGCAGATTACTTTACGTGAACACTTCCGGTGTATGCCTGAGATAATTCGATTCAGCAATGACCTTTGCTATCGTGATACACCGTTAATCCCATTGAGACAATACGGCCCGGACCGTTTGCCGCCCCTTGAGCATGTTTTCGTAAGCGGAGGCTATCGCGAAGGTTCTGACAGCAAAACGGTAAATCGTCCTGAGGCCGAGGCAATCGTCAAAAAAATCGCGGAGCTGTGTAAAGACCTCCGATATAAAGATAAAACGATGGGGGTTATAGTTCTGCAGGGGCAGGCGCAGGCAGGTCTAATCGAGGGACAGTTACTCAAACGATTAGGTGCCGAGGAGATGGAACGCCGCAGGCTTGTCTGTGGCAATCCGTATAGTTTTCAGGGTGATGAGCGTGACATTATATTTCTGTCCATGGTAGCCGCACCGAACCAGACAATAGGCTCTCTAACGAAGGCATCTGATGAAAGACGTTTTAATGTCGCTGCAAGCCGCGCTCGTGACCAGATGTTTCTTTTTCATTCAGTGACCATTAATGACCTCGGTAATAATTGTCTGAGAAGGAGGTTGCTTGAGTTTTTTGAGAATACGAAGCCTGGTGAAATTTCGAGGATAAAGCAAAATGATAATGATTTGGAACGCAAGGCTGCGCAGGGTGACCGCGGTATAATCAAACCACCAGCGCCGTTTGGTAGCTGGTTTGAGGTAGATGTTGCCTTGGAATTGTTGAGGAAAGGGTTTGAGTTTGTTGCTCAGTATGAATTTGCGGGCTATTGGATTGACCTTGTCGTTGAAGGTGGACAGGCGCGTCTGGCTGTTGAGTGTGACGGTGACCACTGGCACGGACTTGAGCAATACGAGAATGATATGCAACGCCAGAGGCAGCTTGAGCGATGTGGTTGGGTATTCTTTAGAGTCATGTCGTCAGCATTTTACTCAAACAAGCAAGAAGCGCTAAAAGGCCTGTGGCAAATGCTTGAGGAAAGAGGCATTGGACCAAAACAGATGTTTGCCGCTGACGAAAACAATGGCAAAATAGATGCTGACAATCCTCATAAAGAACAAGACATCGACGAAACAGATGAAGACGAACAGCCTTTTCCTGACGATGAAGATACTCAAGAAAGCGGCAGCAGAACCAGCCGCAGGGTGGACGATATTCAGACATCCGAAATATCTGACGCCATCGTTAATATCTTGAAGGTGTGTCCGAATAATTCTTGTACTGTGGATTCTGACAAAACGTGTATTGAGTGATTTGGGTGTGGTCACACGAGGTAATCCACGTATTGAGTTTGAAAAGAGTGTCATGCGTTGTCTTGTTAAACTTGAGAATCAGGATATAATTGAAACGGATGTTCCTGGTGCAAAACTGGAAAAATCGTTATATAAAGGGAAGATAGCG
>JADFXZ010000244.1:1538-3410 GCA_015233265.1 Nitrospirota bacterium | reverse complement strand
CACGCAGCCAGTGACAAGGCAAGTGTACAGAGAATTTCGGAAATCGTGCAAAAGAGCCGCTTACCCATTCATGGGAAATCTCCGGGATCACAGTTCATATTAACATTTTCCCGCAACCGCTCACAATTATGCGGACAGTGCGGCAAAAATAACGTTTTACAAATAAATGTACATGTGGTATAATAATGAGTGGACATGCTGTCTATTATGAAGGTTAAACTAGGGGTGCTGCTGACTACTTTTTCAAAGACTCTTGATTTTGTAGATAAGACGCTTGCAAACCACCACCTGAGGGTTGCAGTCATTGCCGATGACATAGCTAAGGCTTATGGGCTTTCGCTTCAGGCGCGAAGGGATACCTTTATTGCTGCGACCCTTCACGACATCGGCGTGTTTTCTCTGCGTGAAAAACATAAGATTGCCGAGTATGATTTAAAAAATCCGTTTAAACATACAGAAAAGGGTTACTCTTTGATGAAGGACTTTGCGGTGTTGAATAATATCGCGCCTATTGTGCGCTATCATCATAACAGATGGGACGAGGGCAGGGGGCGGTACTGCGGGCAGGAGGAAGTCCATCCTGGCGCTCATATTATTCATTTAGCTGACAGGATTGAGATATTATTGACTAAAAACGAAGAGGTGCTCAAACAAAAAGACACAATCCTTAAGACTATCAGATCCCGCTCAAATATACTTTTTGACCCGCGCCTTGTCGAGGTCTTTGCAGACCTATCAGAAAAGGAATGTTTTTGGTTTGACGCGACCTACGCCGAACTCGATGAACTGATTTATAACAGGGATGTCCTGCCAGAAAAAGAACTCAACATAGATGAATTTGAGGAGATAGCAAGACTCTTTAGCCATATAATCGACTTTAGAAGCGAGTTTACAGCGGTACACTCGGCTGGAGTGAGTGCGGTTGCAAGGGCGCTTTCAAGATTTGCCGGATTCTCTTCGTTAGAGTGCAGGTTAATGGCCATTGCCGGGCACCTACACGACATTGGAAAACTTGCTGTGCCGACTGAGTTATTGGAAAGGCCAGGGAGGCTCACTGACGAGGAGTGCAATGTAATGAAGAGCCATATCTACTTCTCATACAGAATTCTCGAATCGATAAAGGGTTTGGAGACAATCAACATGTGGGCGTCCTTTCATCACGAGAGAATGGACGGCAAGGGCTATCCGTTTCATTTTAAGGGCGACAGCCTGCCACTTGGCTCAAGGATAATGGCAGTGGCAGACGTCTTTACGGCAATATCCGAAGACAGGCCATACAGAAAAGGGATGGACAGAGAGACGGCTCTGTCTTTGCTTGATTCCCTCGGTGCCAAAAATGCCCTCGACAAAGAGATAATAAAAATCGTTTCAACTAATTTTAAATATTTAAATGAGCTTAGGCATGATGTCCAGACAATGGTTAAAGAGGAATATGAACGTCTGAAGACCGATGAGCGTCTAACCGAAGACCTCAGCAGCACTCTACAGAGCGTGTGATATGCCGCACATTAAAATAGGCCAACTAATCCTTAGTCCGCAGGAGCGACCACATGTGGCCGTTCCCCTTAATGACGCAGATGTGTTATCTGTAGTGGGCTTGCACGGGGCTGATATTGTTGAGCTTAGAATCGATATGTTTAAAGACCTGCATGCACCACACTTGATTGATATTTTTAAAACATTTAAGGAGAAATTCCACGGCGTTCCAATAATTGCCACATGCCGCTCAAAAGAAGAGGGTGGGGCTGCGGAAATATCGAACGAGGATAGAATAGGAATCTTTACCCGTATCATAGATTTGACCGATGCAGTCGATATAGAGGTCGAATCGGACATTGCGGCAGACATGGCAGCCTTTGTAAATAAACACGG
>JADFXZ010000244.1:0-1484 GCA_015233265.1 Nitrospirota bacterium | reverse complement strand
TTATTACCTCATATCACAATTTCTTCCAGACCCCGGATGACAATAAACTTGAGGAAGTATATGAACAGGGCAGACTAATAGGCGGGCGTATAGTGAAGATTGCCGTTACACCAAACACCCTTGACGACTTAAAGAGGCTCACGGCGTTTACATTAAGCCACAGGGCGGTGGTCACTATAGCGATGGGGGCAAAGGGTATGGCTTCAAGAATATATCTGCCGCTTGTGGGTGCACTTTTTACGTTTGCCTCGTTGGAGACGGTAACTGCCCCGGGGCAGCTGTCAATTGATGAGGTCATGAGGTTTTATCAATCATTTTAGGCAATCGTTTCAGTTGCCAGTTACTCTTCTTTTGTAAATTCTTTCAGTGTTGGCAGGTCTGAGAGGTTCTTTAACCCAAAGTATTTTAAAAACTCTTTTGTCGTTGCAAATATCAGTGGTTTGCCAGGGGCGTCTTTTCTGCCGGCGATTTTAATCAGGTCACGCTCAAGCAGCACCTTAAGAGTCCAGTCGGCACTGACGCTTCGCAGCTCTTCTATCTCCACTTTAGTAATGGGTTGTTTATAGGCCACAAGGGCAAGGGTCTCAAGGGCGGCTATGGATAGTTTCCCCGATGACTTTGATTTCTTTAAATTCTTAATCCACTCTGAGCACATGGGGTTTGTGACCATCTGATAGCCGTGGGCGAGCTCCACAATCATGATACCGCCGCCGGTGTTTGTATATCGATTGACAAGGTCAGTAAGCGCAGCCGAGGTCTCATCATCCGAAAATCCTGTTAGACGCTTTATATCGGCAGTCGAAAGGGAATCTCCAGCTACAAAAAGCAGGGCTTCAATGACCGCTATCTGTTGACATTTCTCCATGTGTTAAACTCCAGAGGCGACATCTGGGTAAGCTCTTCTTGTGCGCCGTGTTTATCGATAAAGAACTTTTCCAGGACAACTATTTTATCATTTGCGTGGTCGTCACAGATTCTGCTGAAATCTACTTCGATGCCGCCTATGTACATGATATTTATCTTGTCAACAATGGCAAGCTCTCTGAGCTGGCCCTTCAGCCACGGCATTTGCATTTCATATGCCCGTACTGTCAGCTCAAGCAGGTGCAGTCCGTTTTGTTCATCTACGATATCGAACTTGTTGATAACACCTTTTAAGTACTTGCTCAGGAGATTTAAGTCATTATCTTTTGGCGCCCTCAAGCCGTGGCGGATTTTATCATAACACGATATTATCGCCCCGCAGGCAGGCGTTGGTTTTGAATGACCATGCCTGACAAGCGCCCCAAATGTCTTTTTCTCATCGTCATACCCTATATGGGCGAAATTAAATATCAGCAGATTGCCGTCTTCTTTGTCTGGAATGTGGTGGGCGGCGGGAATCAAACACTCATATGTCTTTATCTTAGGAATAAACAGCCCGCCGAATAATCTCATGCTGTAGTATTTCTCCATATGAAAGATAGTGTGCTCATCATCGAATT
>JADFXZ010000084.1:4250-9268 GCA_015233265.1 Nitrospirota bacterium | reverse complement strand
CATAGGCCCGACTGACAAGTCCTCTAAGCAGCTTGCCCTTGTAGAGATAGGGGAAAGGAAGGTATTTCCGGAGGAGTACTGGAGGATGTATGAAAACATGAAAAACTACTACTCCAATACGCTAAAGGAGAAGTTCACGCCTGAGATGGAAAAGCAACTGAAGCTAAAAGAAATTGTCCTTGAGGGAGTCATAGAAAATGAACTCATGTTAACCGAGGCTGGCCGTCTTGGCATAAGAGTCAGTGACGAGGAGATCAACGACTCGATAACCCTCGACCCATCTTTTATCAGAGACGGCGTGTTTAGAAAGGAAATATACATGAGAACCCTTGAGTTAAGCAGGCTAACGCCTCGATATTTCGAAGAGAAAAGGCGGGAAGACCTTACGATAAAAAAGATGAGACGCCTGATAGAACTAGCGGCAAATACAAAATCAGCGATACCGAAAGAGATTTCTGATCAGCTCAAGGGCAATGACCAGGCAATGGAATCAGTCTTGAAATCAATCAAGGAAGAGCAGAAGGCAAAGACTTTAAGGTCATACCTGCAGGGGCTTAGGAAGATAATCCCCGTGACGCTCAGACCCGAGTTGATTGCTTAGTGATTATTTATGAACAGGGAGAGAGGATATGCCACAAAACCGGTCGTTTAAACCGAAAAGACCGATAAAGAAAGCAGCCGCAAGTAGTAAGTCCGTAGAGGAGATAATACGGGAGTTGAAGGCTGCCGGTCAAAACGCAAACAGTAATTACCGGCAGTTGTCACTCCAAATACACGGTCTGATATGTGCGAAGTGTGGCCGTGAGTTCGATGAAAAGACCAAAAGCCAGCTGACAGTGCATCACAAAGACAGCAACCACGACAATAACCCGCCAGACGGCTCGAATTGGGAAAATCTATGCAGCTATTGCCATGATGACGAGCACACGCGGGGGCTGCTTGGTGATTATATAACTGGGAAATAAAGAAACAGATGGAGGCATGTCATAAAATTCAATAAAATAGGATATTTTAAGTTAAAATAAGAGATTTTACATTAAGAAATTTGGTAGAATCAGGGATATGATTTTTGATATGGGTATGGTACAAATGGAGGACACATGGGAAAAAGGCTAATATTGCCGGTGCTACTGATAGTATTGGCGGTATTCTTAGTGCAGAATATAGCTGCCGCAGGCCCCCTGTTTAGATGGATAGACAAGGACGGTAACTCTCATGTGACCGATTATCCACCACCCAACGAAGAAGAAACAGAGACAAAAGAACAGGATAAACCACAGACAACACAACCGGAGACGAAGGCCAAGCCTGAGCCGCCGTCTGCTGCGGCAACGCCGTCACCAAAACCAAAAAAGGCAACGCCATCGCCGTCTCCCAAGCCTACACCCAAGCCGGAGCAGCCAGCAACGCCGAAACCTGAACAGCCAGCAACGCCCAAGCCATCTGCCGCAGCCACGCCAGGCCCTCAAAAGACCGCAGAGCCGCCCGTAGTCAATGCAACACCAGCACCGGCACAGCCCTCGGCCACAGCCACCCCAAGGCCCACGCTGCGTCCATTACCAAAACCGATACCAAAACCTGCGATGCCGCTAAAAAAGCAGGCATTCCCCGGCAACTTGCCTATAGATGCGAAAACGCTTCCTCTGATTTTCGTTGGGATACTGTGCCTTGCAGCCCTGAGCTATGTACTGTACACCTATTTCCTATATAAGATTGCAGTCAGATTGGATGTCCCCATGCCGTGGATGGCATGGATACCGGTTCTCAATCTGTATACGAAGGTTCAGGCCGCGGATAAGCCGTTGTGGTGGATTGTGATAATCTTCTTTGTTCCTATACTTGAGGTAGTGCCGTGGATGGACATATGTGAGAGGCTTGGGATAAATAGGAAATATGGATTGTTGAGCCTTGGGCTGCTGGTTGGGCCGTTAATTATGATTGCTGGTGCGGTTGTTGCCCCGTTATTCCATGCCAGTTTTGCGATTGTCATAATTGCCGCGCTGGTTCTTTTTTTGCTAGCAAATATTGTCGTTGTCGCACAGCCGGCCATATGCTACCGGGCGTCGAATAAGGTGTGGGGGCCGGAGTCATCATCGAATATGTCCCCTGATTCATCCACGCCGGATTACGATCATGACACCATGCCTTTAGGGCAGCCTGACTATGGCGACGAGGCGGGGATGGTCTCAGCTGGCGCGGCGGCAGCCGGGGCGGCCATCGGGGCTGGTATTATTGCCGCTGCAGAAGCCGACGCACATGAATACAAAAATACTGACGACGAGGAAACGGTAGGCATTGCCCTGCAGGCAGACCACGATGAGTTTACCTTAGAAGAGAATGTCTATGAAGACGCTGGCATAAAATTCGATGAGGACCAGAGTGCCCCAGACTCCGAGGCCATTACAATAGACCCTGACGCCCTTACAATTGACTCTGAGGCACTTACGGTTGGAGCTGATGCCGCCTCTGCCAAACCCCAATTCATCTCAGACGACGACATTCCTGTCGATTACGCTAAAGATGCCTCAACCAATGAAGGAATTGATTTTAAGCTTGATGAGTTCTCCCTCGATGAAGAACCCGGGAAAGACCCTGCACCCGATTATGCCAAAGACTCAGTCATAGTGAATGTCGAAGAACACGACGGCATTGATTTCAAAATCGATGACCTCAATCTTGACGGCGAATTCGAACTTGATACTGTATCTTCTCAGCCTGGACAACAGCGGCAGCACGATGAGGATTATAAGTTTGACTTAGATGCCATTGATATTTCACTGGCCGAGGCCGATGAGACAAAGATACAGCCAAATGTCGAAGTTCAACCTGAAATATCTGAATTTAAGTTTGATTTAGATGATTTGCCAGCGTC
This sequence comes from Nitrospirota bacterium, assembly GCA_015233265.1. Classification (GTDB taxonomy): domain Bacteria; phylum Nitrospirota; class Thermodesulfovibrionia; order Thermodesulfovibrionales; family Magnetobacteriaceae; genus Magnetominusculus. The sequence continues at coordinate 6,396 of JADFXZ010000084.1, read as the reverse complement.
TGACTCAGATACCCGTGACTTAGCAGACATCAAGCTCCATCAGGATGCTGATATCCAATTCGAGACAGAGGCACCGCACGAGCATTCGGAGTTTACTTTAGAGTTAGACACTGATTCGGACTCTCACATTAAAGACTTAGATGAAAAAGACAGCGGCATCGCGTCGGTTGAATTAGATACATACAGCAAAGCCGATGGCTTAATGTCTGCAACTGTCGAAACTGAAGAAGAGCAACACCCGCTGCCAGCTGAGTATTCTCTCGACATAGCCGGAGAGTCACCGCAAGATCTACCTGAAATAGAATTTGTAACTGACAACAGCGCCGAACCTGTGTTTAACATACCATCTGAATACTCATTGGAGTTAGACCATCCTGTAGAGGACGAATCGGGCAATTTAAAAATAGACGACAGCGATTTTAAGTCTCTCTCAGCGCTGGTAGACCTGGAATTAGCACAGGAGGCGGGTGCGTCGTCCGAATATGACATGTCTGAAGAACTGAAAGATAATGCCCCCATATCTGCAACCGCGCCACTGAGAAGAGACTCTGAAATAACCCCCGAGCCTAAACCCAAAAAGGAGGCTAAAGCAAAGAAGGACTCTATAGCCGACATACCTGAGCCCATGACAGACATAGCGTCAGACGTGCCAGGGCCTAAACCCAAAAAGGAGACTAAAGCTAAAAAAGAAGCTATCTCAGACATGCCAGACGCCGCAACGCAAACACCTGCAGACCTGCCCGAGGCAAAGCCCAAAAAGGGGACTAAGGCCAAAAAGGAGGCTATTTTCGAAGTTCCCCAAGCGCTTGTGGAAGCACCGATAGTGGGTCTCAAAGCTAAACTCAGAAAGTCTCCTAAGCCAAAAGCTGAGCCTGAACCGGAAGTGGAGATAGTGCCGCTAAAGCCCAAGGTGCCGGATAAGCCTCATAACGAATGGACATTAGAGGATATTTTAGTAGCCGGGTTGAGTCTTGAAAAGGAAGAACCGCCTGAGTCAGGCGCAACACATGGCGATGCACATACGGAGGATAACTGATGAAAGAAGACTTTCTGCAGGCGATGCAGTTTCGCCACGCATGTAAGATATTTGACGCTCAGAGAAAGATACCGGATGCGGACCTTAGATTTATTCTTGAAGCCGGGCGTCTAAGCCCTTCGTCCTTTGGCTTAGAGCACTGGAGATTCATAGTGGTACGTACGCAGGAATTGAAAGAAAAGCTCAAAGAGGCGTGCTTTAATCAAGTACAGCTATCGACATGCAGTGACGCCGTTGTAATAGCGGCAAAAATAGAAGACTTAAAGCCCGGGTCGCAATACGTTGAGGGGCGCTTTGCCTGTCTTGCTGACCGCCCGGAGGTGCTTGCGTGGATAAGACAGTTTTATGCGGATTACTATGTGAAGATAAGCGTAGAGCAGTGGAGCATAACGCAGTGCCACATAGCGGCGGCAAACATGATGATGGCGGCGGCTGTTGTCGGCATTGACTCCTGCCCAATAGGCGGCATGTCTGTGCCAAAGGTGATGGAGGCGCTTGACCTTGACGGTTTAAAGTATGTCGTGTCGCTGATTCTACCATTTGGATACAGACTAAATCCTCAGCCTCAGAAACATAGATTGGCCTTTGACGAAGTAGTTGAGTTTCGATAAGTTGGCAAGCGCAAGAATGAAGGCAGACTCTGCAGCGTCTAAAGCTGACAGGCCGCTGTATACGATAGGGGTTGCGGCAGAACTGGCGGGTATAACAGACCAGACGCTGAGGCTCTATGAAAAACACGGGCTAATCAAGCCCTCACGAAAAAACAAGAACCGCTTCTACTCCGAAAACGATATAAAATGGCTCAATTGCATCAGAGACCTGATACATGACAGGAAAATAAGCATTGAGGGATTGAAGCTTTTGCTTGAATATGCGCCGTGCTGGGAGATAACCAAGTGCCCCGAACAGGTACGCCGGGAGTGCTCAGCCTTTGTCAATAAGGCCATTCCGTGCTGGGAACTTAACAAAAAGAGATGTGATCATGGTAACGGCAAGACATGCGAGGGCTGCGTTGTATATCTTGTAGGGGTGAAAAACTCATTGCCAGACAACGCCATAAAGGATTAATGACAATACTTGACATATTGTTGTAAATAGATATAACCTAAA
>JADFXZ010000084.1:0-4114 GCA_015233265.1 Nitrospirota bacterium | reverse complement strand
CGGTCTGCCGCTTGTGCAGGCCCTCGATATCCTTTCCGTGCAGACTGAAAGCCCTGTGTTTCGGGCAATAATAGCCAAGATGAAAGAAGATGTCGAAAGCGGTATGACATTCGCCGATGCGGTTAAAAAGCACCCCAAGGTATTTGACGAACTATATGCTAACATGGTGCAGGCCGGTGAGTTAGGCGGTATACTTGATTCGGTGTTACAAAACCTTGCTGACTATATCGAGAAGGCCCTCAGGCTGAAAAAGAAGGTCAAAGGGGCTATGACCTATCCTATAGTTATTATTTCGATAGCGGTAGTCTGTATAGGCGTCATAATGGTGTTTGTCGTGCCGACATTTGCAAAGATGTTTTCCTCATTAGGCGGTACGCTGCCTGCGCCTACGAGGATAATTATAGCTATGAGTAATTTCATAGCCGGCTGGGGCGGAGTAATTATTTTAGTAGTAATAGCGGCTTCTGTGTTTATCTTTAAACAAATCAGGGCTAGTGACAAAGGCAGGTATGCCACAGACCAGATTTTTTTGAAATTGCCCGTGTTTGGAGTACTTATCCAAAAAGTCGCGGTGGCAAAATTTACCCGCACTTTGGGAACACTTATCCGAAGCGGTGTGCCTATACTAGAAGCCCTGGAAAATACCGCGAAGACCTCAGGCAACAAGGTGGTTGAACGAACCATAAACATCGTCAGAAGCTCGGTAACAGAGGGACAGACAATAGTCGAGCCGTTGTCAAAATCGAAGGTATTTCCTCCAATGGTCACCAGCATGGTATCTATTGGCGAGTCTACGGGCGCGCTGGATGCGATGTTGGCAAAGATAGCGGATTTCTACGACGAGGAGGTTGACCAGGCCGTCTCAAACCTGACAGCCCTGATGGAGCCGATGATGATTGTGTTTCTTGGAGGTACGGTCGGTTTTACTGTTGTAGCCATGTATCTGCCTATCTTTAAGATGGTCACGCTGATTAAGTAACACACTCACTGCACAGTAATGGATATTAAAAAGCTCAGGTCGTTAATCCTCCTGAGGATATTTGTCACGTATCTGCTTTTAGCCTCTTTCTTTCTTTATGACCAGAAGTTTGTGATTTTTATATATCCGATGTTTCTTTCCTATCTTGCGGCGTTTATATTCCTTCTTACCATTATATATCTGGTAATTTACAAATTCCTTCAGAAGTCCAATGAAAGATTAGGCGGTGCTGTAGAGAGTTCATTTTATTATTTTACATATTTTCAAATAATATTCGATATAATTTTAATTATCACATTGATTGTGATAACCGGCGGGATAGACAGCTGGTTTTCCTTCCTCTTGCTTGTAAATGTAATAAGCGCGGGGATAACGCTGGGAAAAAGGACGATATTAATAGTAGCCGGCCTAAGCGGCATTTTCTACGGCGTAGTTGTGGAGTTGCAATTCTACCAGATATTAGAAGTGCCATATTTGAGGAGCTTGACTCCAAAGGACTTTTTTTACAACATATTTGCCAACATAACCGCCCTCTTTCTCATAGCCTACCTCAGCCGCTACCTGCTGATAAATCTGGAACAGGCCTCAAGCAGCCTCATAACGATCGCGCGAGACTTCAGCGACCTCTACGCCTTTCACCGCGAAGTTATAGAAAACATGCCATTCGGACTTCTATACACTGACCATGGTGGCAGTGTTATGTTGTTCAACCGTCCGGCTGAGGAAATTACCGGAATAAGGCGTGAAGCGGCGCTGGGGATGACCCTTGTGGATGTGTTCGATTTCGTCAGCCTTCCAATAGCGAAGGGGATATATAAGGGAACGATGGCGGCAAACCAAAAAATAATCGAATTGAAGCTCTCCGAACACAGGGACAACTCAGGGGTGATGATGGGGTTTGTTATCACCTTCGAGGATTTGACAAAGATAACTGAACTGGAGCGCGAGATGAAGGAAAAGGAAAAACTTGCGGCCATTGGAGAACTCTCGGCCAATATAGCCCATGAGATAAGAAACCCGTTAGCGGCCTTGCGCGCCTCCATCGAGATGCTCAAAGAAGGCTCGGTCCCTGCTCAGAAGATGTCACGGGTTATGGACATAGCCCTCGTTGAGATGGACAGGCTTAATAAAATAATAACTGACTTTCTTGTTTATTCAAATCCACGCCCACCTGAGTTCAGAATAATATCAGTCACCTCAATACTCAAGGAGACCATAGAGATGCTCCGTAACTCCATTGCAGGGCACACCGTTGAGGGCGGCGCCACTGTGCAGCTAATCGAAGACGGCATAGATGTTGATGTGACTATAAGCGGCGACTATGACAAGCTCAAGCAGGTGTTCTGGAACATGTGCATCAACGCGGTACAATCTTTCGGCTGTCCGGTGCCTGAGATAGCGCCACGGCAAAAACGAATCGTAATATCTGCTAAAGCCATCACCGGATATGTTAGAATAACGTTTGAGGACAATGGCTGCGGCATAAAGCAGGAGACACTAACAAAGATATTTTATCCTTTTTTTACGACAAAAAAGGGAGGCTCAGGGTTGGGCCTTGCCATAGTATATAGGATTATACAGGAGCATATGGGCAGAATAACGGTAAGCAGCATCGATGGAGAGGGCGCTACATTTAATATTATATTGCCTACCCTGCCACCGGCGCAAGGACACATAAAATGAATCAGGGGAAGATTCTCGTAGTAGAAGACGAGAAAAGCATGAACGACATATTAAAACTCCTGCTTGAGGGCGAGGGCTATGACGTCATAAGCGCATACGACGGCAGAGAGGGCCTTGAAATCCTCAAAAAGGACATCTTTGACATCGTAATAACGGACATTAAAATGCCGGTTGGAAGCGGTTATGAGATATTAAAAGGCGTCAAAGAGCTATCTCCAGAGACAATGGTCTTGATGATAACCGCCTTTGGTACGACGGAGGATGCCATTGAGGCAATGAAATCCGGGGCGTATGATTATATAAACAAGCCGTTTAAGATAGACGAGATCAGATTAATCGTCAAAAATGCCCTCGAGAAGCGTCTCCTCAGTAGAGAGGTCAAAAATCTGCGCTGCCAAGTGGTGTTCACATTTCAAAAGATAGCAGGCAAGAGTAAGGCAATTCGGGACTTGTTATTAAGCCTTACCAAGGTAGCCGAAAGCAGCGCCAATGTTCTGATAACAGGCGAAAGCGGCTGCGGCAAGGAACTCATAGCAAGGGCAATACACAACCTCAGTAAACGCACCGCCAAGGAATTTATCCCAATAAACTGCGCCGCCCTGCCGGAAGGACTCCTCGAGAGCGAGCTTTTTGGCTATATGAGGGGTTCATTTACAGGGGCGAATTCAAATAAGACCGGACTGTTTGAAGCGGCAGACGGCGGCACAATATTCCTCGATGAAATTGGCGATATGCCGCAAAACCTCCAGGCCAAGCTCCTCAGAGTCCTCGAAGACGGCTCATTCAGGCGCATTGGAGGCACTAAAGACATAACCGTCGATGTGAGGATAATCTCAGCAACAAACAAGATATTAAAGGATGAGGCGTCTGCTGGCAGGTTCAGGCCAGACTTGTTTTACAGATTAAACGTCATTCCCATACACTTGCCCCCCCTCAGAGAAAGAAAAGAGGACATACCCGTGTTAATTGATAATTATTTAGATAAAAACAATGCCACGCATGTGAAATTCACGCGCGGGGCGTTAGACGTGTTAATGAAATATCCGTGGCCTGGCAACGTCAGGGAACTTGAGAATACGCTTGACAGGCTGCTTACTTTTACAGACAAATCGTTGATTACAGAGGAGGAAATCCCTGATGATATACGTACTACCCCAAGTTCCAACCCTTCCGCCGCGGCTGAGGTCTGCCATGAATTACTCACAGATGGTGTATCGCTTGACGATATATTGGAGGAGACCGAAAAGAAATATCTGCTGATGGCGTTGGATAAGGCCGGAGGCAGCAAGACCGACGCCGCACGGCTGCTTAATATATCGTTCAGACAGTTCAGGCACAGACTAAAAAAGTATGGCATAAATTGATAGGCGTTGCGTAACGCGGCGCACTGTGATACAATAGACTCAATATTATTAAAGGAGGACTCAATTGGAATTAAAGATTGTCGAAAAT
>JADFXZ010000014.1 GCA_015233265.1 Nitrospirota bacterium | reverse complement strand
GAAGGGATAGAGACCGAAGATGAGCTTAAGCACGTGATGAACTTGGATATAGAGCTATTGCAGGGATTTTATCTGCAAAGACCCGCCCCCGGTTTAAGCAATCAATCCAAGTCAGAAATTTGCGGCTCGCGCGGAAAAAAGCCGGAGAAATGCAATAGATTGTCCGAAATTGTATTTATAGGCGACATTGCGGAAAAGAAGACCAGCCTCCTTCCAGACAGCTCTTTAATGGATGCCTTTAATACTTTAATAAGTAATCATGAATTTAGATGTATGCCAGTTGTCGAAGACGAAAGGATTGTTGGATTGATTAACAGGCAGAGGTTTTTAGAGAATCAGATGCTGGGCAAGTGCGGATACGGCAGCGCCCTCAACTACCGTAAGAGAATCAGAGACCTGATGGAAACTCAGTTTCTCGCGGTAGAAGGCAATGTATTGCTTGAAGACGCGGCCAAGATGATCAAATTAAGAAAGACCGACTTTCTTTATGACGATGTCTATGTGACTAAAAGCGGAAAATATATGGGGTCGGTTACTATCAGTGAACTGTTAGCGGCTATAACCGAAAAATCCATATCCCTTGCCAGAAACGCAAATCCGCTTACAGGTCTGCCGGGCAACAAATCTATCTTCGACGAGATAAACAAGCGGCTTACCCAAAATAAGCACTTCGATATCTGCTACATAGACCTCGATAATTTTAAACCATACAATGACAACTATGGTTTTGAAAAAGGCGATATAGTCATAAAGACCCTTGGAATGGTGATTGAGGAGGCGGTAGAGGAACTGCATCATGATTTCAACTTCGTTGGACATATCGGAGGGGACGATTTTATCGTGCTTGCCCATCCTAACATATCGATACCGGTCTGTAATTTGCTGATAGACAAGTTTAAGTCTACACTCAGGGAATTTCATGGCGAAAAGGACTATGCGGCTGGGTACTATGAATCTGTAAACCGCAAGGGCAATGCGGAGAGATATGAGCTGTTGTCCCTATCAATCGGTGTTGTCAGCACCGAGATAAATAAAATAGAATCGGTTGCTGAGCTGGCCTCTATTGCATCGGAAGTCAAAAAGGCCGCCAAGTCAAAGCCGGGGTTTTCGATTGTCAGAGACCAACGAATGCAAGAGCATCATCACGGCGATGGAAGTGGCGTCAATTAATAACAATCAACTCTTGCAGCTCAGGAGAATAGATGGATGAGGTAAAAGCTTTTCATTTTTATTACGCGGGCGGCACCCATGCCCTTAAAAACATAAACTTTCCCATTCACGATCACGCCATAACGGCGCTTATCGGTCCATCTGGCTGCGGAAAGACAACCCTTCTGCGGAGTTTTAACCGTATGCACGACCTCTACCCCGGAAACCGCTACGAAGGGGAAATAGTGTTTAACGGCGCAAATATTCTCGATGATGATGTTGACATCATCGAGCTTCGCAGCCGCATAGGTATGGTGTTTCAAAAGCCGACCCCGTTTCCTATGTCGATATACGAAAACGTTGCCTATGGGCTGAGGCTGCGTGGGATAAAAAGGCGCAGCGATCTTGACGACCACGTTGAGTTTGCCCTCAAGCAGGCCGCTATTTGGGATGAGGTCAACCACAAGATCCACGAAAGCGCCTATACACTCTCAGGAGGGCAGCAGCAACGCCTTGTCATAGCTCGTGCCCTTGCCGTAAACCCCCAGGTGCTGCTTTTTGACGAGCCAACATCTGCCCTTGACCCAATCTCTACATCAAAAATAGAAGAACTCGCGGTTGAGTTGAAATCCACTGTAACAATAGTAATCGTTACGCACAACATGCAGCAGGCCGCAAGGATGAGCGATTTCACGGGGTTTATGATGCTTGGCGAATTGATAGAATTTAACGACACTTACAAGGTGTTTACATATCCTGCAAATAAATTGACCGAAGACTATATAACCGGGAGGTTCGGATGACATAATAGATCACATTATATATTAAAATGGCATTTTTATACTTGACAAAGCAACTATATGGTGATACAATACCGGGTGATGAGGATTTGTTGGAAAATTAATGACAGGCTGAAACAGCTTGGAGCTAATAGTTTCGATACCAATACTAATTAGTAGGAACGCTGTAAGTAAGGACGCTAAAACAAGGAGGTGGTTTTTGATGGACGCAGGACCTAATGGTCACTGTAATAGCACATGCACACTAGTACGCTTATCGGGTTCAGTGCTGGGGTCAGTATTGGGTTGTCCATTATATGCCACCGTGACTGCCCCTTTCTGATAAACGGAAATCCTGCTTCATTCCTTCCCGGATAAAGCATCTATAGCGCGCTGCTAAATGTGTGCATATGCGGCGATGCGTCGCGTTGCTGGAAAATGCGGAAAGAGGGAGTGTGTTATGAAGAGTGTTTCGACAATCACAAGGGTTTTGCAAAGTGTTGCTTTTTATTTCATAGTTTTTGCGGCGGTTTGTTTGTGTCCATCCACTGCCGTGACGTCCGCTTTATCTTCTGAGGCCGCAGATACCACGGTTTATGCTTACAATGACAAGCAATCCGAGCCAGTTTACGATGCTGCCGACAACGCAACGCTGATAGAGCGGCTGCCGCCCTGGTTTCCAAACCTTCTGGGATTACAATTTAACGGCATTTATCAAAACGTACCGGGCTTTCGCAGCCCCTACAAAGCAGACAACAGCTATAGTTCCGATGGTGTGTTCGGACATACGCTGACTCACATTTACGGAATATATCTTGGCACACAGCTTTCCCCGCGTTTGCAGTTCTATTTCGACTACGAGATGGCCAAGGGCGAAGGCGTCAGCAGTGGGCATGGACTTGGCGGATATACAAACGGTGACGTCATAAGGGTCGGAGGCGGCGACCTCGGAAACGGCCCGTATGTAGCGAGGGCATATTTTCGCTATATCGTGCCGCTGGCCGATGAGACCGAAAAGGTGGAGCGCGCGCCTGACCAGCTGCCAGGCAACGAGTACGTAAACCGCATAGAAATAAAGGCGGGCAGGATGTCCCCAAGCGACGATTTCGATTTGAACCGCTACGCCAATAACACGCGCACCCAGTTTATAAACTATGCGTTTATTTATAATCCGGCGTGGGATGAGGCGACAGACACGCGCGGCTACAGCTACGGCGTACTAGCCGCCCTAGTTCAGCCGAAATGGAGGCTGGCCCTTGGAGTATATATGGTGCCCACATCCGCAAACGGCTACAGAATGGACACACAGCTGTTTCAGGCACAAGGAAGCAATTTAGAGTTTACCTGCAAACCCAATGACTCGGGAACGGTGATAAGGGCACTTGCCTATCTCAACAGGGCGCGTATGGGAAATTATAATGAGGCGGTGGCAATTGCTAATGATACTGGTTCAACACCCGATGTCTTTGCCGATGAGAGGCGTGCGCGCACTAAATACGGCTTTGGCATAAACATTGAGCAGCCGCTGGCCGATGACGGCGAGACCGGCCTCTTTGGGCGCATAGGATGGAACGACGGACATAACGAGAATTTCATGTATACCGAGGTTGACCAGCACCTGAGCCTTGGCGTCCAGCTAAGCGGCATACACTGGGGCAGGCCCGAAGACCGCGTGGGGCTGGCCTCTGCGATTCAGGGCATATCGAGGCAGCACAGGGATTATCTGGCCGCCGGCGGGCTTGGTATGTTAATAGGCGACGGGCAGCTCAACTATGGCCCGGAGCAGATTCTTGAAATGTACTATCGTCTGCAAATAGGCAAATACGTACAGATAACGCCTGATTATATGCTAATCGCTAATCCAGGCTACAACCGTGACCGCGGCCCGGCAAGCATAATGTCGATGAGGATGCGTGTTGCATACTGAGGGAGGTTTTGTAATGAACATAATTACACGGTTGAACTGCACATATCTTAAATACTCTATTTCCCATGATGATAGATTGGGAGGAAATCATGTTTAAATTTCTGAATAATACATATATGCCTTCATGGGTTCGCAGTATGGCAACAACCCCTCATAGCCGCACGGACGACGAAAAGCTGCTCATGGAAATCTGCTTGGCAACGACTGTCCGCGCAAAGTCAATAATGGGCAGTAATGACAATGGCTTATCTACAGAAGAGGCAGAACAGCTGCTGGAGAAATATGGCCGTAACGTAATATCCCAGACACGGCGCCTGAATTTTATTCAGGATATCCTGCGCCGCCTGAAAAACCCTCTCGTTATTCAGCTTCTTGTGATTGCGCTTATCTCAGCTGTAACAGGAGACATCCGCTCAACCGTCGTTGTGACATTCATGGTTGTTTTGAGTATAGGTTTATCCTACATACTGGACCGCCGCTCCAGCCGCGCCGTTGAAGCCCTGGGCAGGCAGGTGCAGTCTCGCGCTGTAGTGTTGAGAGACGGCGCCGAGACGGAGCTTCCTTTAGCAGACCTTGTCCCCGGAGATATTGTGCTGCTTAATGCCGGTTCAATTGTCCCGGCCGATGTGCGCCTTCTGTCGGCAAAGGATTTCTATGTCAGCCAATCGACTCTGACAGGGGAGTCCATGCCTGTGGAAAAAAGTTCGGAATCCACAGTGACATCGGGGGCAGTGCTTGAGATGACCAATGCCTGCTTTCAGGGCAGCAGTGTTAACAGCGGCTCAGGGCGCGCCCTGGTGGTCAACACAGGAAGCCGCACGTTCTTCGGGGCAATTGCCGAGCGCCTGGCTGACAGGGCAAACGAGACCAATTTCGATAAAGGTGTGAAGTCCTTTACATGGCTTATGATCAGGTTTATGATATGTATGGTTTTTTCCGTTTTTATGATTGTCGGGTTGACCAAGGGCAACTGGCTGGAGGCCCTTATGTTTGGCCTGTCTGTAGCAGTAGGGTTGACCCCGGAGATGCTGCCAATGATTGTAACAGTAAATCTGGCAAAAGGGGCGCTTGCCATGTCCCGAAAAAAGGTAATCATTAAACGTCTGTCCGCCATTCAAAATTTAGGGGCTATAGACATCCTCTGCACAGACAAGACAGGCACGTTGACTCAGGACAAGATCATTCTAAAGCAGCATGTCGATGTCACAGGACAAGAGAGTGAGAGTGTCCTGCGCTATGCCTATCTCAACAGCTATTATCAAACGGGACTGCGCAACCTGCTTGACCGGGCAGTGCTTGATCACCGTGAATTTGACATCAGAAACAATTGCCGTCTTGTGGATGAACTGCCGTTTGATTTTCAGCGCAGACGCATGTCCGTTGTTGTGGAGTTTGAAGGGGACTTCGTCCTTATATGCAAGGGGGCGGTAGAAGAGGTATATAAATGCTGCGACTACTACCAGTTGGACGACAAGGTATATCCGCTTATCGACATGCTCAGGGATGACCTGTTTTCCGAAGTTGCCCGTTTCAATAACGAAGGCTACAGGTGTCTGGCCATCGCCTATCGTGACTTTTCCTGTGAGCGTACTCAGTTTAGCGTTGCCGACGAGGCGGAGCTGATTCTGCTTGGATATATTGCCTTTCTTGACCCTCCCAAGGACTCTACGGCAAAGGCCATTACGCTTTTGAAACAAACAGGAGTGGACGTTAAGATTCTCACCGGCGACAACGCCCTTGTGACAAAGAAGATTTGCCATGATGTTGGTTTAGATGTCAGCGGCATTGTAACCGGTGACGAGTTAGAGCGCATGACCACTGAGGAGGTTTCTCAGGCCGTTGCCAACGCCAATGTGCTGGTGAAGTTATCTCCGCTTCAGAAAGAGATGGCAATAGAATCTCTCCGGCAAAAAGGGCATGTTGTGGGCTATATGGGGGATGGAATTAATGACGCCCCTGCCCTGCGTGCCGCCGATGTGGGCATTTCCGTTGACTCTGCGGTTGATGTGGCAAAAGAATCAGCCGACATCGTACTTTTAGAAAAAAGCCTGCTGGTGCTTGAGGATGGAATCCTTGAAGGCAGAAAGGTCTTCAGCAACATCATCAAGTACATTCGCATGGGGGCAAGCTCAAATTTCGGCAATATGTTTAGTGTGCTGGGGGCAAGTTATCTCTTGCCATTTCTGCCGATGCAGCCTATTCAGATATTACTAAACAATCTACTTTATGATTTCTCCCAGACCGGTATCCCCACAGATAATGTGGATGAAGAGCAGATTGCTAAGCCACGAAAGTGGGAGATAGGCAATATAAAATGGTTTATGATCTTTATAGGGCCAATAAGCTCAGTCTTTGACTATGCCACATTTGCGCTGATGTGGTTCTTTTATAACGCACGTGCCTTTGTGCCAACGGCTGAGGGGGCGGCGACTTCTTATCACGAGCGGATTTTCCAGACCGGATGGTTCGTGGAATCGCTTCTTACGCAAACGCTTATTGTCCATATCATTCGAACTAAACGTCTGCCCTTTTTCCATAGCCACGCCTCACTGCCCATGGCGGTGACAACGCTTGTCATCATGATAATAGGCGCCTTGCTTCCGTACTCGCCTGCGGCGTCTTATTTTGGATTTGTGCCGCTGCCGTTAAGTTATTGGGCATGGATTACAGCTTTTCTGGTAATATACTCTGTGCTTACACATAACGTGAAAAAGTGGTTTTTCAATAGATTCGGAGGTGAATGAAAATGCTTCATACGATGCTTCAGGCGCTGGAAGAGGGACGACTAATCGAGCTGCCAGACAATGACAAGAAAGACGCCTTTGAGGTTCTTGCGAGCCTGCTTGAGGCCGTACCCTCAGTCCCCGCGGGCACTGACGTCGTTGGCGCTGTCCTTTCGCGCGAGAGTGTCTCTAATACATCGCTTGGAGCTGGCTGGGCGTGTCCCCATGCCCCTATATCAATCGACGGTGAGCTTTTATGTGCTATTGGATGGAGTCCTCAGGGTGTGAATTATGGAAAATCCGGGGAGCCTCCGGTAAGAATGATAATCATGTTTCTGGTTCCGGACAACCAGAGAAGTCTCTATTTAAAGGAAGTCTCAACGCTTGTAAAGGTTATTGGGGCAAATCCGAAATGCAAAGAGTTCGGCCAGATAGAGGACCTCAACGCCGTCCGCCTAAGGCTGCTTGACATGGCACAGTTAGCCATGGAGGATGCGGGGCTTGATACGCGCGCAAGGATGATTCAATTAAAAACGCACGCCGCCGCTGCCCCTCCAAAGGCCGTAGGATTGGAAAACATGGTAATTGAGCCTCTGATGGTTATTGTCTGCGCTGATATGAAGGCGGTGGTTTTGACTCAGAGTCCAGAACTTGCCAACATAGCTATAGACGATGAGACCTTCGCCGCCGCAATTGCCAATAAAAGTTTCCATGAATATAAGGGATGGCGCATCGTGCGCCGCGGCAGCACTAACTATCAGGGGGATAGGGTTGTCTATGACTGCCTGGCAATCCATCCAACAAAAAAATAACTAATACAGAAATGCGATTGGAAACAGTAATCATCATCGCTTTGCCTGATGTTAGTCTTGTCCGCCCTCAATACACATGCGGGCTTACAGGCGGTCATCGGGATAAGAATAGACAAAATGGTACATTTTGTCTAAGCTTGGGAAATATAATTGTTAATAAATTAGAACAAGAAAGAAAAATTGAAAATAGATGATCTTGTATGTTAGAATAATCTTATAGCGGTTGGGAGGGTTGCCTTTTGCAGTCCGCTGAGACAGATGTCTCGCCCGGCCGCCTTACTCTAAAAGATGTATTTATTGTATCTGGATGATTCTGGTTCCGCTAAGAATGTCTCTGATAAAGAGGTCACATTAGGTGGTTTGTGTTGTTATGAACAAACCCCGTTCTTTCTAAGTAACAAGTTGGATGACTTAGCAAGCGAGGTATGGCCGGACGACCCTATAGGCTTAGAATTTCGAGGTTCTAGTATTTTTGGCGGTAAAGAGTATTGGCGAAGGATAAAAAAAGATGCTAGACTTGAAACTTATAAAAAAGCGCTATCTTTTTTAGAGCAGAGCACAGCAATAAGGCTTTTCGGCGCTGTCATAGACAGGGCGGCTGTGTCGCCTGAAGATCCTATAGAATACGGTTTTGAACAATTAGCCAGCAGATTTGATCGATATCTTATTCGCATCCATAAAAAAGGATATCATCAGCGCGGCCTGATCATTTTAGACAAGTCAATCTATGAAACATCCATTCAAAGACTTGCGCGTGAATTTAGGGATGAAGGGCATAGATGGGGGCGTAAATTAGTAAATCTGTCTGATGTGCCGCTTTTTGTTGATTCCAAAGCGACAAGGATGGTTCAATATGCGGATATGATAGCATATGCGCTACGACGATACTATACTAATCATGAACAAGAATATTTTAATATCATATCTAAGAAGTTTGATAACGAAGGCGGAGTAATACATGGCCTTGTTCATTCCACATTCTACGCATCCGGATGCCAGTGTATAGCGTGCTTGCAGAAACAAAATGTTTCTCTATGAAAGCTACATAGGGACAACGAACGTTTATGGAGACCAACATGTTTCTCGAAAATTAGACAATTAGGATTCTTCTGTCCAGTTTTATGCGGCTTATGGCTTTGGTTATTTTGCATTGTTGTACAACATCGCGCTGCCAATCTCGGATGATGACGGCCAGTAGCCGCGACGCCGTCCTTCATGTTCCACATAACCTGTAAGATTATTGGGTTGTGGTTGCGCTGGTGCATTGTCTTTAAGAAAAAACAAGCCCTCTTTACCATTTGGCATCGCGCGGATGAATTCTTCCGCCTCCTCAAGCGCTTTTCGTAAGTTTTGCGAAACGGCGGCAGCATTAACGGGTTGCAGTAAGTCCAAGTCAGCATAATCATCTTGCCGATAGCGGGCATTGCGGCGAATTTCCGTAATCAGGCCCTCCGGACTATATCCCGGGTCTTTGGCAACCGCCGCCCATATCACAGCGCCAAGCGGTATATGCCGCTCGTGGATGTAAAGAAGGTCGAGAACATCGCGCGGTTGACGCCGTCCTGCCGCAGCTAATGCCTTGTTGGTGGCAAGGTCGGCAATATGAAGTCGATACCCGAATAATTCGTCCTTTACTGTAGGAAAAAACCTAAAATCGCTATCGCGCACCCATTCGAGCTTTGTACTTTCGTATCCACGATGCACGATTGCGGTATGAAGACCAGGCTCGCGCCGAAGCCAGTCAAACGTAAATCCATGTTCGGCCAGTAATGCCGTATCCGCATCTGACGCCTGCGCGACGCCTTCCTCCCTGTCGTGGAAAATATCAATGTCACCAGAAAACCGCGGACTGTTCTGATTAAGTGCACTCGCGCCCGCAACATAGCTTTCCGGATTCCGGTGCGTTGCCAGAAGCTGTAGGATTTCAGTTTGCAGTTTAGAGAGCGGCACGACACGCCTCTTCAATCTGAACAGCCAGTGGCAGCGTTTTCATACTACCTTCACGCCGCAAGTTATCAGCGATAACAAGAGCCTGCGCAATTGTCGGATGTTCGCAGGGCTTGCGGTTCCATAACGAACGAGCGCCAAAATCTTTGAATGCTTGACGATAAAGCAATACAACTCCCTCCGGCGCTACAACACCAGCACCAAGCTCTTTCAGTTCATTAAGGCTAAGATTGTCTATCGGCATCATTTTTTTAATAGCGACACATCCCATTTAATTGGAAGTCAATGGACACGGGCTTATATTTATTGATATTATAACATATATGGCATTACAAATCCATTGCACACTTGCAAAAATGGACAAGATGAATGCTTTTGTCCAGTGCTCCCCCTAAGAATACCCATCAACCCACACGCGTATTGATGGCAGGCAGGGCCATCATTAAACAAAACGAATAGCCGGTCAATTATTACTCTTATGATCACAACGTAGTATAACTCATGCTACCGCCGCTGCGATGAGGGCTGTGAGAAATTTCACGAATTTTTAATCACGCGCTCAGGCAGGACGCGGCGGCACCTCGATACCAAGAAATTGTAACACCTTCACCGCATCGTTCCATGTGAATATCTTTTTGCTGGGGTTTCTAAGAAAATACGATGGATGATAAGTCGGCATCACTGAAATGCCATTGTAGTCATGGAATTCTCCCCTCATCTGGCCTATTGTCTTATCTGTTGCAAGCAGTGTCTTTGTAGCAACATTGCCGAGTGTCATAATCGCCTCCGGGGCTATGACCTCTATCTGTCTTTCAACAAATCCACGGCAGGCGGCGATCTCATCCCCCTCCGGCTCACGGTTGCCAGGCGGTCTGCACTTCACTATGTTTGCTATATATACATCCTCACGCGTAAAGCCCAGTTTATTTATAAGGCTTTCTAACACCTTGCCAGCCCGTCCAACAAATGGCCGCCCTGATTCGTCCTCATCCGCCCCCGGTCCCTCGCCTATAAACATCAGCCTTGCGCCAGGGTCTCCTTCGCCAAAGACTATGTTCTTTCTTGTAGTGTAGAGTTTGCATCTGGTGCAGTTTCCTATGTCGTCTTTGATAGCGTTTAGGAGTGCGTCGTTGTTTGATGCTTTTGGTGATGGCTTTGGTTTGGGTACCGGTATTGATTTTGGGATTTTAAAGTTAATCTCCGGTAGAGAGTCATAACCCATTTTTTTGTATATCTCTAATAAATCTATTAATTTGTCTTTGATTTGCCGGTCTGCCATTGCCGTTATCTTTGACCCCATTTGAGTTTCTCCCTCAATATCTGAAAATAGTCCCTTTCGTATGGAATAACAAGGCTGGTCTTGAATTGCGACTTTCCGACTTCGATGATGTCGTTTTGTTTGAGATGAAAGCCCATTTGACCATCAAGTGTCAGGCATATGTCCTCTGTGCCGGTCTTAACTACGGCCTCAACGGCTGCGTCATCCGGTACTACTATTGGTCGGTTTGTAAGCGTATGGGAACATATTGGGGTCAGCACGATGCTGTGCATGGTTGGATAGAGAATCGGGCCTCCGGCTGACATGCTGTATGCGGTTGAGCCGGTAGGGGTAGCAAATATCAGCCCATCGGCCTTGTACGTCGTGACATATCTGCCGTCAATTGATACCTCTATGTCAAATATCCTGGCAAGCGCCCCCTTGTTTACTACGATGTCGTTTAAAACGGTGTAGGAGGCCGCCTTTTTCCCTGCCCTGATAACAGAGGCATCGAGCATTATCCTCTGCTCAATATCACACTGCCCTGAGACCACCTTCTCTATGACTTCATATATCTCAGACTTATTTACCTCAGTAATAAAGCCAAGGCCGCCAAGATTAATCCCAAACAGAGGGATACCCCGCCTGGCTGCAACTCTCGAGGCGGCAAGCATCGTGCCGTCGCCGCCAAGTGCGATAATCAGCCCAACATGGTCTGGCATATCCTGCCGGAGGCATTCCCTGAAAGCCGCATTTTCACCTCCTAACTTCTTGGCAGTGTCCGCATCGACATATACCTCGCAGTCGTGGTCATTGAGCCAGGGAATCAGCCCGGCCAATATCTCAATCGCCTCGCCCTTACCCGGTCTGGTTACTATCCCAATCTTTTTCATCTATCCCTTCTATTGTTATAAGTCTCGTGTCGTTTTCGCCGTATGCTATCGCTATGCTGATATCAGCGCTTAAGCTTCCGTCAAGTTTCTCCGCCCATTCCACCGCGGCCGCTTTTCCCTGTCCTATGCAGTCAAAGACGCCGGCTTCCTCTATCTCATTAACATTGTCGAGTCGGTAGAGGTCGATGTGGTAGAAGGGCACGCTGCCCATGTATTCGGCAATTATCGTATAAGTGGCGCTTGTGATGTCACGCTCAGGTATGCCGAAGGCAGAGCCGGCGCCTTTTATGAGCGTTGTCTTACCGGCGCCCAGCTCTCCGCTGATAAACACACTGCGCCCCTCAATCATGAAGCTGCCTATGCGGCGGCCTATCGCTTGCGTCTCATGAGGTGAATTGCTCATCAGGGTCATTGTGTGTGTGGTCTTGGCCCCGGGCATATGAATGCCCCCTGACTTCCCCTTATGGTACCCTCTTTGCGGAATGAATTAAAATGAGCTGAATCACAAGCGGTACAGCTGCCGGATGTCCAGATATTTGCTGGCTTAATTGCCAAAGACAAGGCCTGGGCAGAGTTGGCCCGCACGAGATCGATGTATGGTGCGCCGTTTTTTATAGTTGTATAATCCCCAGCGCCGGTTACTGATGTAACAGCCTCAACTACCTCTTCCCCTACGACATAACAGCAGCCGCGTATGGCCGGGCCAATGGCAATCAAGATATTCTCCGGTTTTGATTTAAACCCTGTTATGAAGGTCTCTATCGCTGCCTTTAAGATACCCTGAGCCGTGCCGCGCCAACCTGCGTGAACAGCCCCTGCTATGCCTAAAGCCGCGTCGTATAATAAAATAGGGACGCAGTCCGCCGTGCGCACACCGGCTAATATGTCTTGCCGGTCAGTGACGACGGCGTCGCCTATGCGCTGATCATCAGTATGGTTAGGGACTGATGCGCCTTTTCTGAGCACAATCACCGTGGCGGTGTGTTTTTGGACTGGCATATAGAGAATAGGCTCAGGCTCATAGGGCAGTGCGAATTTTGTCTTATCGATTCCCACTTGCTTGCCCGTGAAAAAGGCCGTAATCCCCAGGCCATTAAATATCTCTGGATATATCAGTCCGTTTCCCATAGTGTTCAAATAGCAGGGCGGGTTAGTGTTTAACCAGCAAAAAGCCCTTTATAAACCCCACTGGGTCGCCTTTTACTATTTTTCCCACCGTAACCGGTTGGCCTTCGATTATGTCATCAAGCACCCTTGCAACAGAGGCAAAGCTGTAACTTAGTACCGCGTCGATAGGCTTGGTAATTATACCAGGTACGTCGCCCTTTCGAAACAGATGGTCAAATATGAGAATCTGTCCGCCGGGTTTTACCACCCTGACGATTTCTTTAAATGCCTTCTTTGCGTCAAACACCACGGTAAGGAATAGGCTCAATATTGCCTTATCAAATGTATTGTCGTCAAAGAGCAGATTCTCGGCGTCCATCTTATTGAGGGTTACGTGCTTGTCGCGGCCAAAGAGCTTGAGTTTCAGCCTTCCAATGCCAAGCATAACGTCGCTGATGTCAACGCCGTCGATGTGTACGTCCTTAGGGATAGACGAAATGTCGTGACCGCTTCCCACGCCAGGCACTATGACCCTGTCGCCGGTGTGAAAATCCAACATCTTAATTGCCTTGCTGCGCCACGGCCTTATCGGGAGCATCAGCGCCGGATAAAACACCGGTATAAATGTATTAAACGACAGGAGCTTAACTGCGTTTTTCATCTGTTTAGTTCCTCCTTATTATGTCTTCATTTGCGGTAGCACACGCGGCAAGTGATTACTGAACTTTGTATTCTTTGCCGTTGTATACGAAGTCATCTAACTGGTAGTCCTTCATCTCCTTTTTCGCATAATGCTCCATCAAGCCTGAGGTGATGAAAAAATCGACCAGTTCTTTATCGATATGTTTATCTCTTACCATGAACCCCAGTATTGTAACACACTCGGAGAGCTTTTTGCCCGGCCTGTATGGCCTGTCCGCCGCCGTGAGGGCCTCAAATATGTCTGCTATTGCCATTATTCTTGACTGTGTTGAGAGCCTCTCTGCGGGGACAGCGTTTGGATAGCCGGTGCCGTCGAGTTTTTCATGGTGTTGGCAGGCATAAATGGGGATGTGTTTCATCTTCTTAGGCCACGGCAGCTGGCTCAACATCTTGTATGTTACCTCTACGTGTTCATTCATTTTTTTGCGCTCCGCATCGGTCAGTGTTCCTCTGCGTATGCACAGATTGATTAACTCATCGTCGTTTAACAGGGCTTCAGTCTTGCCGCCAATTGCAATTTTGTATGAGGCAACCTTCTGCAGCCTTTCGATTTTATCGTCGGAGACAAACTCGCCCCCAATATTGACCTTCTTGAGAAACTCAACGTCGTCGTCGATTTCACTCAGGCGGCGCGTGAAATCCTCGTCGAGTCTTTGCAGGGCGCTGTGGCCGTTACCGCCGTGTTCTGCCTCAAGCTCAGCCTTCTTCTTTAAATATTTTATTTCTATGTCTCTTTTAAATATCTCAAGCTTCATTGTCACCGCATTGATTCTGTCATAAAAGGTCTCAAGTTTTGTACACTTATCAAACACCTGGTCGGGGGTGGTTATCTTTCCAATGTCGTGCATCCAGGAGGCTATCTTTAACTCTTCATACTCATCGGGTGTAAGGCTGAAATTCTCCCACTTGTTGTCTTCCGAGTTGCACAGTCCCATTGCCATATCCAGAGTCAGCTCAGCCACTCGTCTCATATGGCCGCCCGTATATGGGGATTTCTGATCAATTGCCGTTGCAATGACCTTGACAAAGGAATTTAATAAGTCTTTCAACTCCCTGATAAGCGTTGTGTTTGTAATGGCGATAGCCGCTTGTGAGGCCATGGCTTCAATTAAAAATTGATAATCTGTAGAGAATTGTATCGTATTGCCGTTGCGGCCTGTGGCATTAATAAGCTGCAGGACGCCGATTATTTCGCGTTCATGGTTTTTAAGCGGGGTAACGAGCATCGAGCAGGAGCGATAGTTGTATTTCTTATCATATTCCCTCGTCCCCTTAAAGTCAAACCCTTCTACCTCATATACATCTGGTAAGTTAATGGTTTCACCGGTTAAGGCCACATATGATGATACGTTTTGTATATTTCTTGTGCCGTCAGCCTTATAAAGCGGCACGGGGTTAAACGGGAGAGGGTCGCCGCTTAGTCCGCCTTTTTTTATCTTTAACGAATTAGTCCGAACTATCTTAAATATCAAGGATTGCTCATCAGGTGAGATAATGTAGAGCGTGCCGCCGTCAGCGTTAGTGAAGTCCATCGCCTCAGCGACAATCATCTCAAGCAACGCGTCGATGTTTCTCTCAGCTGACAGGGCAATTCCAATTTGCAGGAGTTTTCTCTTGAGCCTTGCCTGGCTTTCAATGTAACTCTCCACATCGGCAATCATGGCCTTCTGGTTGGCATTTAACGATGTATCGCCGCCGCACGTCTCTTCGAGATAGTCTATTATACCCCTGAGTATAACGCTGCAACTTTCGAACTCTGTTGCCTTAGAATAATCCATTGTCAGGCACCTCGCCGATGTGTGAATCTACGTCATTCTAACATAACTATGCCGGTGTGCGCAATTCAAAAACATTTCAACAAATATTGACAATACTGTACTGCATTGCCTAAAATCCCTGATAATATGGGGGACATCATTGGATAACCGCGCCCTCGGGCAGCTTGATAAGCTCAACGTCTGGCATCCATTTACTCAGATGAGGGATTGGGTGGCTGGCACGCCTATTGTAATTACAGAGGGCAGCGGGTGTTTTATCAAGGACGCCCGCGGCAGGTGGTATCTTGATGGCGTGTCCTCTTTGTGGGTGAATATCTTTGGCCATAGGAAAAAGGAAATCGACGATGCCATCAAGGCGCAGCTTGATAAGATTGCCCACGCCACACTTTTGGGGCTAGCCGGGGAGCAGTCCATATTGCTTGCCGTAAGGCTGGTAAAACTTCTTGGCAAATCTCTTGTGTCTCAAGGCAGGCCGCCTCTGACGAAGGTCTTCTACTCTGACAACGGCTCAACGGCGGTAGAGGTTGCCCTTAAAATGGCCTTTCAGTACTGGCTGCATAAGGGCGTAACGGGCAAAAACGCCTTCCTGTCCCTAAACCGGGCATACCACGGCGACACGCTTGGTGCTGTGAGCGTCGGGGGGATAGATATATTTCACAGCACATTTAATCCGCTGCTGTTTAAGACTTTTAAAAGTCCTGCCCCGTACTGTTACAGGTGTGAGCTGGGGCTTGAACCTGCGTCGTGCGCGATGGCCTGCCTCAGTGAAATGGAAAAGATATTAAAAGAACACGCAAATGAGACAGCCGCCGTGATAATAGAGCCTAAGATGCAGGCAGCCGGCGGGATGATAGCCGCCCCTGAGGGGTTTTTGCGCGGAGTTCATGGTTTGTGCGCTAAGTACGGGGTGATTTTCATAGCCGATGAGATTGCAACTGGATTTGGAAGGACGGGCGGGATGTTTGCCTGCGGGGCAGAGGAAGTTGTCCCTGATATAATGTGTCTGTCAAAGGGGATAACGGGCGGATATCTGCCCTTGGCCGTCACAGTTGCAACTGATGAGATATACAATGCCTTTTTGGGCGATGTGGGGCAGACGTTTTTTCACGGACATTCCTATACTGGCAACGCACTAGCCTGTGCCGCTGCCCTTGCAGTGCTTGACCTGTTTGAAACGGAAGACACATTAAACCAGCTGAGGCCAAAAATCGAAATCCTCGCTCAATGGCTCAAGCGAATATTACACATCTGCGGTCATGTGGGCGATGTCAGAAGCGCCGGATTTATGGCCGGCGTGGAGCTTGTACGCGATAAAAAGACGCGTGAGGCATACCCAGCCGATGAGAAGATGGGATGGCGCGTCGTTCTGGACGTAAGGGAAAAGGGTGTGTTTTTAAGGCCGCTTGGGGATTGCATAGTAATAATGCCTCCATTAGTCATATCGGAAGACAACCTGAGCGCGATGCTGCAACGTCTTGAAGAGTCCATCATCAACGTTACAGAATAACCTCACGTTTTACAGCCGTGCGCACGGCGCTTGACAATGTGGGGCAATCAGGGGTAGGATTAATCAGTAGAGTGAATGAAAACAGGAGGGTTACGAACATGAAGAGACTGATAGCGTTATTACTATTGGTTACAGCATTGTCGGGGTGTATTGCCGCAATAGAGCCGCCACCGCCGCCACCACCGTATGGTAATCCGGTGCCACCGCCATATCCACCGCCGGGACCATATCCACCACCACCGCCACCGGCATATCCGCCGCCACCACCGCCATACTAAAAGGCGGGATGGATTGACAGTACACATCCCCCTTGAGGAGCAGGAATGCGCTTCAGGGGGGGGTTACTTACTGACGTGAACGATTGATTATAAAGATTGCAATGGGTTTTATATGAGCCAGGCGGACATACATATCAGACGAGACGTGAACAGTTGCTATAGTGGAGTTTCGGCACATCGAAGCCTTTAAAGATAAACTTGCTAAGAAAAAGTTGAAAATAACAACACGCCGGAACATTCTCGATGGGCTGCACAGTGATTTTGTATGGTTGAAGAGTAAGGGGATTATAAAAGAGATTCCGAACTTTCCTCAGATAAAAGGTGGTGATGTAACTATTGGAATAAGTGGAGCGTATGAGGAGTGAGGAGTATAGAGTATGTCTGATGAGTATAATTGAGGAGAGACACTATTTCTTATAGCGGATGTTCCTGGTAAAAAAGTGTGATAAAAGGCTGTAAGCATATGATATTATTTTATAATACGGCGGGAGGTCAGTTTTTTCTTAGTGGTTACAATGATACCTTTGCTGGGCAGTACCTCCGGCATTTTGACCTGAGCGGCATCTATCAATTTTTCGACAGACTCACGGGGATGAGGTATCTGATTCAATGCCTTGTCGACCCCATTAAACGATACTTCCTCGACACATAAGGTGCAAAGCTCTTTTATCCCTTATATCGGCCATGAATGGTATCCGCTGTGGCGGATGGAACTCAACCTCTACTGCATCGGCGTCATAAGACGCCTTTTTGTCTTAATATCTTATTATATTCTTCGCCGTCCATTGGACACTCAAGCAGTCTTTTCACCTGATTCAGCGAGTCAAGCCTCAGTTGTATTTTCATAGCGCCAAGCAGATTGTCAGTATAGGTTTTATGTCCAGTGCCGCGGGATGTGAAAGCATAGGCGCCTGTCCGCTTACCGTCAACTTCATGATAAAAGTATTTGTGGTCTCCTCCCTCCTGAACAAACCCCTTTTTCTGAAGAGATGTCTCAATCTGTTTTCGCTCTATCGGCACCGTTACTTTGTCTCAACAAAAAGGGTCTCATATATTTTCTTCAACCTTATGGCATCACCGGTAACTTTATCCAACGGCAGTTTCCTGTAATAGTGATAAAAATGGACAATGTGCTTGCACATGTCATCAATCGCCTCATTTTCCGAACTGCCAGTGCCAACCACTACAAGGGTCTCACTCTCAGCAAAAAAAACTTCCTCTTCCATATAAATATGCACTTTAATCGGCTTGGAAAGCTGTCGTTTCTCTGCCCTATCAGTGATTGACCATATCGGGGCAAACAGTCCCTTGCCTCCGAATTCAGGAATATGCTCTTGGGCCGTCCCTGCTGAAAATATAGATGACGAAGTAAAGGCTGGAACTGTCTCTCTTGTTATGTTCCGATCTTGGTGACGGGAATATGTTGCAAAAGTCATAAAGTATCTCCTCTCAAGAATGCCCGATAATCGTCAGTAATTAAGTCTTCAAAGAGTTGGCGTGAAAAGCTATGGCTCTCTTCCAAGTATTTGCCAACACCCTGAATGCTTAGGTCCTGTTCTTTGACGAAATCTAAATCAAGAAGAATAGCTTCTCCCCCTTGATTGGCAGCCAGCATTGTTTCAACCCTGACAGTTATAGAACCGCTATCAGTTTTTGAAATAAGTCCCAAACTGATATTTTCGTACTGTGATGGTATCGACGGCGGTGTTTGAATAGTCATTTTCAGGAATTTATTGAAAGGCACTATGCCAAGCTCTCTGGTGAAAGGAATGATGTTTACATACCTGAAGCCCGTTCTTGTCAATTTGTCTATTTTCGGATACGCAAGTCTGAATCCTCTTAATATTTTTAGAAAATTTTTTTTGAATTCTGCGAATCCCTGATATTTTCTGGAATAAAAGGAGAGTCTGTTCATCGCCAACATTAAACCTGAAGACTTATCTCTTCTTTCAAAGATGTATGGCTCAAGAGCAACAACGCCTCCTGCTTTTGTTTGCGGTACCAACACCTGTGAATATTCACTCCGCACCGATTCATAAAAAACGTCGCGTCTGCACTCGATCACCGGTTCTTCTGGATATCGTATCTCAAATATTACCTCGACAAGCGACGAATTCGGATAAGGCTCAGATGTTACCTTCTTAGGCAACCGACCTCCTCATTACTTTGCTGAAAAATGGCTCTTGGTCATTGATTATATCAAAATTCCTTATAAATAGGCAGATTATTTTGGGAGAGCATGCATGTGCTTGGTCACAGCAATACCTCCACTATAATTGGATATATAGGACTGTTGTGGTTTACGCAGGTCGGACTTTCCCTATTCTTTCCCCAGATTTAAAATAAAAAATGTAAAATGGGTTGACGATAACCGTCTAACCCATCGTTTTTATTAGAATGCCGGTGGCCGGACTCGAACCGGCACGAGCGCGAAACCCGAGGGATTTTAAGTCCAACGATACATAAAAGTCTATATCTTGTAGAACCGCATAAACACAGGCTAAATCCTTTATCCACAGGGGTTTAGCCTTTTTCTTTATGTTGGTAGGAGTTGGGTAGAATTGGGCTGAATTTGTATGTCACGGGCACAATTTAGGCACAGTAAAAAGGATTGACGGATTAAGGCCGACCTCAAAGAAAAAGAAAAGCCAGTTGGTATACCGGCGGACGATACCTCTACAGACAGTGCGTCTCGCCCTCCACAACAGGCTTCTTTATAGCGTTACTCTTGGAGAGGAGCGCACCCCATCAGCCAGCCCTGAGCAGTTGACACCACTTACCAACACCGCCCAGAGTGAAGCTCAGGTGGACGATGCTGGCGCACAGGCAAGAGCAACGCTACATAACTGTAAGAAGGCGCCCGGCGCGACAAATGCTCTTCCTTTACAGAAGCCCCTTGTCTCGCACGTCCGAAACGACGCCGGCTTGCCAACTCATGATTCTATTTTACCACACAACATCATATTGTTGGCCTCAATTAAATGATACACGCACGAGGTTGTCGAAATATCCTCATTTGAGGAAGTTCTACGCATGACAAGCCGCCCTACGATAATAATTTTGACCCTTGACAACTTCCGGCGCCTCAATTATATGTCTGAAAATATTTTTTCCTATATGTAACAGGTGATATATGTGGTAATGTGGTACAAAGCCTTTATTCATGCGGTTCTACGGGTTGCCACATATGTTTTTACAAGTGGTACGATGTGCTACATGTGGTACAGAGGTGGTATCACCGTTCCCTCTTGACAATCTCCGGTATCGACGGGTAAAATGAAGTTGCGTGTAAGAGTTAGGGGCCAGCCTCCGGCCTCCGCCAAGTTTATAGGCGAAAGGGGGTGTTGTAGTCTTTAAGGGTAGAGGTAATCGGTATGTCCGGCCAGATATGCCGAATTATCATAACGCCTGAGTGTCTTCATGTCGTGAGGCATGGAGGTGGCATCCTAACGGCCACACGCAACACTCAGGCTTTTTTTTATTGCCTGAAGCGAATAAACGTTAGGAGGCAACACATGAACACTGGAACACCCGCCACAATACCGCCCATCACTTCGTTTGACCATCTTCTCTGCTACGAGGTTAAAGAGGACATCTATGACTTCAAGAAAGGAAATATGATTATGGTTGACATCCAAGCACAGGTTAAAGCCGGAGACTATGTTTTAGATTTCGTTTGCTCTCAAATCTGCAAGCTCACTGAAGAAGATGAGATAAAGGCTCACATGGGGAAAATTGTTTGGAAGGCTGTGTTGTATTAAAATCTACGGAAACCCATGCCGACAGAGGGGCGCCGGTATCCTTCGGGGTATCTGTGCCCTTCGATGGCCGTTTGACCATGCTGGTTACAGTTGGGTAGAATAGTAAGACTCAAGGGAAAGCGGTTTGGAGTTGCCGCCATCCCTTGATAAACAAACGGAGAATAGCACTTACGGAGGATGGAATATGGGAAAAGACAGCGGAAAAGGATTTGATTTTGAAAAGTATAGCTATTTGACTCAAGATACCCCTTTACTTGATTGGATAGATGAGTTCTTAAAGAGAAACGAATCTTTTCAAAAAGACTCAAAGAAAGCAGGTAAAATGAATAGTCGTGATTACGAAGCAGAAATGTTACGTAAATACCGATGTTCATTGGCAGACGAAATGGTGTGGGAGTTGAACGATGATAATTCGCCAAAAGATACACAGCCAATGAGAAATATAATTTTCCCCCAAGTTGTAGCCGCATTGAGAATTTTAGAAAAAGACGATATAGATGAGGCAAATAAATTGAACGAAAACCGCTTAAAATATATAGCAGAGGTTGCGGGGGCACAAAAACTATATAGTGAATCTGTAGCAAATAAGAGTTTGGATGAATTTATAAAAGAAGCACAGGCTAAACAAAACTGGACAGCCTATGTTAATGGTTTTGAATATGGGGAACAGGCTTCAGAAGAATTAACCAAGATGTTAGGGTATCCTGACAAAGATAACTGTTATCCTTTAAATAACATGTTATTACTTGCTGTGAATATGAACCATACTTACGAGAAAATCTTAGAATCAATAAAAATAATTCTGCAGATACATAAGCCGAAAAAGGTATCTAGATTAGATACAAAGAATTGGAAAGATTATTTGATTGTTTATGACCTATATAATGCAGGTAAAAGTATTTCTAAAATAGCAGAGATTCTATCAGCGGCTTGCCCTGACCCTGACAATAAATTTTCTGAACCAAAAACTATTGAAAATTACCTTAAAAGTGCTACGCTTTTAATAGATGGTGGTTATAGAAAATATATATAGTGTCTGTACATGTTCCCGTTGTTGTTTCTTGTGGATAAGGCACGGATTAACGGCTAAAGGACACGGCAAAAGAAAGGATATACCACAGCCTGACAGAAATAGAAAAGCCCTCTGCGGGTACAGATTTGCTGGCGGAAGATACCTTTGCAGGCAGCGCGTCTCGTCCGGTGCAGCAGGCTCGTACTCTTAGTGTAAAGGATTTGGTTGGCAATATCAAGAGAAACCAAGAAAGGTGAGGTGCTATATCCTAAGTCTGCACCTGTTCTTCAGCCTGCCGCCTCAAAGCCGCCGAAGTATATCACCAAAGAAGGCGGTCTTCTTGATATGTCTATTTTACCGGATGCACTCAAGGGCAGTCAGCCGGTACTAACTGCCCCGGCGGCGTTGCACGCGCCTGACATCATAGCCGCATCTGATGTCCGTATGCCTGCAAAAGAGGTCGTGCCTTCCTCTCCAGGCAATTCTACTATAACAAATTCTGAAGATCCTGTCAAAAGCTGGTCATTGGTTCTGTGTGATAGTAGAGCAGATTTCCCATGAACACGGCAGGAAACGCGCCGAAATGCTTGACTCCGTCGCCTTTGGCCTCCTTCCAGATTGAGTACAGGAGCGGCTTGAAAGTTTCCGAAATTTTGGCAGAATTGCCGTTTTTTCGGTAATTCTCTACTATATTTGAAATCGTCCTATCGGTAACCCCGAACCTTTCAGCCAGCACCTTAGGTCTCACACATAATAGTCTGCGGAGATTCGGTATGGATGCCCTCTTCGATACATTCATCCCTGTGCCCATCGCAACAATACCTTAATCCGTTTTCAAGTTTAAATCTAATGCAAAGGTCGGTTTCGGCTTCGCTCCAACCGGCTCTCCCACTGATTATATATATCGGCCCCTGTTCTTTCGGTTTAAAAAACTCCTCTATCTTGTCAATTCGTGATTCATGCCTTCCAGATGCCATTGTTATTTCCCCCCCGCTTTATTTAATTGCGCTTCCAGTGCCGCTAACCTCTCCTCAAAATCCCCGCTCTGGATTATGCCCTTTAAGATATTTGCCATATATGACAATTTCGTTGCCTTCTCGATGGACACCTTATCCGCGTCCGCCTCGTTTATAAGATTTGCCAGATAGCGCCTCACATCTGACATTGTTTGTAGCCTCCTTGCCATTTCTAAACCTCCTGTTTAGTGTTTTTTTGTAATGCCTATACGGTTATTATATCAGCTTTTTGTTATTTTTTGTTTGTGTAAAACCGCACCTGTTAAAAGATAGCCACATACTTGCCGCGTTTGATTTGCCTGCGTAAGAGTTCGGGTGTAAAACCGCACCTGTTAAAAGATAGCCACATACCCACTATACCCCCGCCCCTACACATGCCCCAGCCTCTGTCCGCGCTATCACTTCCTGTACTACGGGTTCGGGCGTTGACGGGGCTGCCAGCTCATATATCGCCTCTTTGCCCAAATGCGTCAGACATTCACTTTTGTCTCCAAGTCTTTCTGCTACATTCATTAGTTTCTGTGCAGTCCTTATCCCCATGCCCAACACGTTCTTTTGCATATACTAACTCACGGCCAAGCTCTATTAGTTCATCCCCTGCTCGTTTTATGCGAAGCCTGATTCTCTCAGCGCATAAAGAAAGTTCGTTTCGTGTTTCAACGGGCAAATCCCCGAACATGTCTATCTCATTCGTCATTTTCTTCTCCTTCATTGTCGGTGTCAGAGTTTTTGTTAAAAAGTCAAGAAAGTTTATCACCCTATTTAAGGTTTCGTGCGTATCAATAGGTTTTTCCTTTACCGTAAATCATATAGCATTGAGCTATGAAATACGATAAAGGAGAAATGAAATGGAAAAAAGTCAAAGTCAACGAATAGCAATCAACGACATCAATCTTTCAGCCTTTCTCACACTCAAAGGAATCACCCCGGATTTAACCCTAACCAGTGGCCGTGTCATCTTTGAGTTTCCCATCACCGATGAGCTTTACAATCAGGTAAAGGCATACAACACAAACGAGCTTGTACCTTGTCTCGATTTTATTTCAGCCCTCCGGCGGCTGAGGGGACAGATGCTATCCATGCGGGGGCAGAAGTGATGAGCAACATGACAAAGAGAATTGCCATACATAAACCAGACATCCTTGAGGTTATCCAACAGCACATAGAGCTTAAACAAAATGGTGTGCGTTACTGGGGACTGTGCCTATTTCATTCTGAGAAAACACCTTCGATGATGGTTGATGCTCAAAAGCAGACATTCATATGTTTTGGCTGTGGGGCCGGCGGCGATGTAGTAACCTTCATTCAAAAGCTGCACGGGGTTGACTTCCGGGGGGCACTGAAGCTCTTAGGAATTTCGGGACAGCCCTATAGACCGAATCCCGAACTGCAAAAACAAAAGGAACTTATAAAGGATTACCGGCAGCGGTTACGAGCATATGAAGATAAACTTTGTGAATATCTGAGGACAGGCAACGACTGCAAACGACTGGTTAGAACGGAAGAGGACTTGGATGCCATAGCGCCTTTTTTCCATCAGGAGGCTCACATAGAATACCTTCTTGATTGTCTGCAATTCGGCACTGAAGAGGAGCGTTTTGAAATCTATATGCAGGGAGGGTTAATTGAATAAGCAAGACACAGAGCTTGCCGACAAGCTCACTGAATTAGCAAAATTAAATAAACAGTTGAAGATTGCACCGGTTGAGGATGATAAAGACCTTTCCAAACGTGTTGAGGAAGCCGCTGTCGATAACTATAAAGGACTTATTCTTGAGATAGCCGCACTCGATGACGAAATACAAAAAGAAGTTCTTGGAAAAGCCCTTTCTAAAAGGCTCAACGTGACTTATTCAACCATATAACGGATGTTCCTGGTGCAAAAGTGTGATAAAAGGCTGTAAGTATAT
>JADFXZ010000243.1 GCA_015233265.1 Nitrospirota bacterium | reverse complement strand
AAAGCGGCGGCGACAACACTCAGCTTGGGGGCAATAACATCGGCAGGATAAGCACTACAACCGCGGCCATTACAGAGTATCCCATACCCACGGCACAAAGCTGGCCAACCAATATAGCGCTTGGTCCAGACAATAATCTCTGGTTTACTGAGTATGGCACCAACAAGGTAGGGAAATTAGTTATCGGCTCGGCGGCGGCAACCACAACAACAGTCGCCACGTCGCTCAGTCCTTCGACATACGGCCAGTCGGTTACGCTGACAGCTAAAGTCACAGGTGCATCCCCAACCGGCACTGTTACCTTTAAGTATGACTGGAAAAAGATAGGCACCGGCACACTCAACGGCAGTGGGCAGGCAACATTTACAACCACCACGTTGGATACCGGCGACAACTTCGTCTCGGCAATCTACGGCGGGGCCTCAGCAAAGGACGCCTCAACATCCCCCAACATCGTCCAACCAGCCCGCACGGGACAAAGCGCCCCCATTACGTTCAACAAGTTAGGGCAGGGTACGGTATTAAGCACCACAACGGGGATAAACTGCGGCTCGACGTGTTCAGCGGGCTTTACCGACGGTACATACGTAGTCTTAAATGCTACGCCGGCCTCGGGCTATGACATTGCCGGCTGGTCAGGCTGCGACTATTCCCAGCTTGGCATATGCGGCGTATTAGCGTCGTCTTCCAAGGGAAATAAGCAGGTTACGATCACATTTACGAATACGGATTCTCAATACGCCGCGGCGTATATCAACTATTACGGCAACCTGTACTCCAGTTTTTTTGGTACGAAATCAGGTAGTATTACCACAGGCACAGACACAAGCGGCACATACTATATCCAGTTTTATACCAATGGAACTGCCCTATTGGCCTGGCCAAACGGCTACCTGTACTTCTACTACAACGGGACATGGAATTCCTTCGGCGTTTCATGGCGCACAGACCAAAGCAAGGCCGCAGGGGCGATAAACACGTTTTATCTCGCCAATTACACGTTTTTCAGCTATCCAACGGGCAGTGTCACATCAGGTGCTGACTCAGGCGGAACGTACTTTGTCCAGTGGTACTACAATGGTACGGCAATGTTAGCCGCCAGTGACGGCAAGCTCTATTACTACTACAGCGGCACATGGTACAGCGCGTCTGTGACTTGGAAATAGGAGAGGCCATATGTCCGATTTGATTATCAGACATATGACAAAGGATGATCTTGGCATGGCAATTACCTGGGCAGACGCCGAGGGGTGGAACCCGGGTGATTGTGACACTGCCACTTTTTTTCAAACAGACAATAAAGGTTTTTTCCTTGGCCTTGTCGATGATGAACCGGCTGCTTGCATCTCGGCTGTGAGCTATGGCGGGGAATTTGGCTTTATCGGGTTTTATATAGTTCGGCCTGAGTTTCGAGGAAACGGCTATGGGCTTAGGATGTGGAACCATGCTATGAGCTATATGGGGCAGCGCAACGTAGGGCTTGACGGCGTAGTAACTCAAGAGGCAAATTACAGGAAATCAGGGTTTACGCTTGCTTATAGAAATATCAGATTTGAAGGTCTTGCCGCAAGGCAGTTTAGGACGTATTTAAACGTTGTTTCACTATCGAAAGTCCAGTTTGGGGCGGTCGCTGCCTATGACGACAAATTGTTTCCGGCCTCTCGTCCGCGCTTTCTTAATTTGTGGATAACCGAACCTGCCCATATTTGTCTTGCCGTCATAGACAGTGGACAGCTCTCTGGTTTTGGAGTAATGAGACCGTGCCGTAAGGGATATAAAATAGGACCTCTTTATGCCGATAATTCTGAGTTTGCCGAAATACTTTTCAGTTCGCTCATATCACATGTGCCGGGGGAGTTTGTTTATCTCGATACGCCAGAAATAAATCCAGAGGCCGTCAGGTTAGCTGAAAAATACGGCATGACCAAGGTTTTTGAAACTGTCCGCATGTATTCAAAAAAGGAGCCAAAGATTGAGATTAAAAAACTCTTTGGCGTTACCTCGTTTGAACTTGGCTAGGTAATGTTTGCATTTTTTGCTTCGCTTTTAGACATTACTTCCCAAAGAGCGGCTTTGCTATAATCTCCTGTACCTTTAAATCGAAAAACCGCTTCGACGCCGCAGAACGCACGACCATCGCCGTGTCCGCCCCTCTGCCTGTTCCGGCTACCGTGATGATGTCAACACCTTCGGGGACTAATCCGGCATCTACCGCCATCATCGCTATCTCGCAGCACACCTTTGGGCCTTCGCCAAAGCGTCTCAACGTCTGCGCCACTATCAGGGTTGGATAAAGGCCGTTGAACTGCTTGGCAAACGCACTCTCCAGCGAATGCGTTACCATTGTGCCCGTGTATAACACCGCGCCGTTACCCCTGATTTTCTCTACCAGCTCAGGGTCAAGCTCTATCGAGTTAGCCTCTTTAAACCCGTGGCAGTGACTGACGGCAACTAAATTTACCCCCGTGTCCTTAAATGCCTCTGAAAATAATAAGCCTGTTTCGCCTCCGGTTGTGGCCACAACGATGTGTTTATAGCCGAAGTCCATCACGGCTGCGGCTACTATAGAGAGGCAGTCTGCCGTGTTGGCCTTGCCTGGTTTGTCGAAGTAATATGTCTTTTTCTCTATCATCTCCCCTCCTGAGTGCCTTGAGTCTAGTCCGGACGTTTGTTGAATTTATTCATAGCAGCGGCAATCCCCTCAGAGATTATGCAGGCCGCCGAGCGCACCACCTCTGCAACCGTTTCCTTTATGAGTGCCGCCTCACCGGGGGGAAACCTCATCAGGACATACTCATCTACCGGTATTATGGAGTCCCTCCCGACGCCTATCTTAATTCTTATAAAATCCCTTGTCCCCGATGTCTCTATTATCGAGAGCACCCCTTTGTGGCCTCCAGCGCCGCCTCCGGTCTTAATCTTCAGCCTTCCCACCGGCATATCCACATCGTCTTGTATCACGATTGACTGCGAAGTGTTGTATCTCACCTGTGAATAAACAACCGAGCCGCTTCTATTCATATATGTAAGGGGTTTTATCAGGGTTACATTGGCAGCTTCGATTACACCTTCACCCTTTTCTAACTCGCCGCGTACCTTCATGTCTATACCAAATACGCGGGATATCTCGTCTAGGGCTGCAAACCCGGCGTTATGGCGTGTATTTCTGTACTTAGCGCCGGGATTTCCCAGTCCAATTATATACCACTCGTTACTTATCTTTGTCTTCCTGTTTGCCCTTCTTCATGACCTCAGGCTCTTTGACTACAGCGGCACCCTCCTCGGCGGCGTGTTCTGATACACCGCTGGCTGAGACGATTATCGAGGCAACCACCTCGTCAGGTTCGGACAATATCTTTATCCCCTCGGCTACCTTTATGTCTCTGACATGGTAGGAATGCCCTATTTCAAGTGCCCTGACGTCAAGT
>JADFXZ010000242.1 GCA_015233265.1 Nitrospirota bacterium | reverse complement strand
GCCTCCCCCCATACCCTTAGGGCGTATAAGAAAGACCTCGAAGAGTTCATAGCATTCGTCAACAAAGACCCCATGTCCATAGACTTGTATGACATCAGGGGGTTTGTGGCGGCACAGTCGAAAAAGGGGCTTGCAAAGTCCTCGGTCATGCGGCGCCTCTCTACGGTTAAGGCATTTTTTAATTACCTAAGCGCTGTGGGTGTGGTTAAGACAAATCCCACACGTCTGGTTCCTTCGCCTAAGGTACCACAGCATTTACCTAATTTTTTGACCAAAGATGACGCCTTTACAATGATGGAAAAGGCTGATGGAATTGGCTTTACCGCCGCACGCAATAAGGCGATGCTGGAGCTGTTCTATTCAAGCGGCCTGCGTGTGAGTGAACTTGCCGGTGCGGACATGGAATCTATAAACCTCAAGCAGGGCATGGTAAAGGTACGCGGCAAGGGCAAGAAAGAACGCATCGTGCCAATCGGCTCATACGCGCTGGGGGCGCTCAAGACATATCTTGTCGAACGTCTCCTGATAAAAGAAGGCGGTACGCGGCAAAAGCAGCCAAGACAACCTGAGGCATTATTTATAAACACCTCAGGGGAGCGCCTCACTGACAGGCAGATACGCCGGGTTGTGGTAAAGTTTGCCCGGCTGACAGGGGTTGAAGGCGCCGTCGGCCCTCACACGCTGCGCCATACGTTTGCCACACATCTGCTTGCCTCAGGGGCAGACCTTCGAGTTATTCAGGAACTCCTCGGACATGCCTCACTGTCAACCACGCAAAAATATACCCATCTCGATATTGCACACCTTATTGACGTTTATGAAAAATGCCACCCGCTGTCTGATTCTCACGCGTTGGAGTTAGAGACGATTAATTGAGTCTGCCTCCGTTATTTTTTCGACACGCACGGAGAACCACTCTGTGCCAACAGCTCTCAGAATCTTGTAACTTTGATACCAATAAAAGACATCTGCCCGATGTAGTCCTCAAGGG
Source organism: Nitrospirota bacterium (assembly GCA_015233265.1). Taxonomy (GTDB): domain Bacteria; phylum Nitrospirota; class Thermodesulfovibrionia; order Thermodesulfovibrionales; family Magnetobacteriaceae; genus Magnetominusculus. The sequence goes on along the minus strand of JADFXZ010000242.1, from coordinate 2,457 downwards.
GGAGTTTTTTGACGTAACTTGGGGTTTGCGCATTTTTTCTGCCGCTAGCGTGAATGAGATAGACCTTACCGCCTTCTCTTTTGATAATCCCAAGGTGGGCAACTATCTCACCGACTACGCGCTTGTCTACGGCCTTGATGAAATAGATGATGTCGCCGCTGTTAAGTTTGCTATAAAGTTTATCAGGGGAATTGACAATGGTATCTTTTGGGATAATCTCAGTGGATTCAATCCCTCGGGCACCCTTAATCTTAACCACCTCGCCAAGCTCAGCTGTAATATCTGTGCCCCATTTGCCGCTTAATATCATGTCCTCGGCGTATTCAAACCTGTTGTCGTAGTTTGTAACCTTACCAATGGCATCGAGTGTGCCGCGGTCTTTGAATCGCAGATTAAGGGCTGCCGCTGCCGCCTCCTCTGGTGAGTTGCCCATAGACAGCTCCACCGCCCTGAATGTGTGATACATGCAGTCTACCGCGCTGTCATAGACGATTTCCTTGCTACGCACATACGCCCCCAGAGGGTCTGTGTCATAGGGGGTGCCAATGAACTGTTCAGCCCAAAAGGCTATCCTCTGCCCTAGTGGCAGCGCCGCAACGCTTCGCTGCGCCTTTGAAATATTATCCGGCATATTGCCCACGGCCAAGGCAAAGGCCGGCAATAAAAGAAACAGGGCAATAAATATTAGCCTTCGCATATATTATAATATCACATTCGTAGAGATAAATACGTACTTTATTTGATTTCCCGCAGGGCAAACGCATTTGAAAAATAAAGCATAAATTGCCTATGTAAGCAGTCTGACTTGATCCTTGCCGTCATTGCGTCTTGCAGACTGTGTCACAATTATTTGTTACAAAATAATTCAGAATATGTAACACACAATAGTTATATGTCTATCTATATTGGCATTTTATCTATGACTTATTTCTAATATCGAAATGAGGTCAAAGATTGCATATTCTTTAGTCTATCATTTCTGCGAAAGCAGGAATCCAGTTATTATGATCATGGAACAATTCAATAATAAATGGAAGTACCGATGAATAATGCAACTTATTGAAGATTATTATCACACAGTTGAACGGTGTTCCTGGATTCCTGCTTTCGCAGGAATGACAAACTTACTTATATTACTCATTGTCCACAACTTGGAATAACTTTTCGACAATAATTATCGATAATGCAATACGAATTATTCCACGTAATTGCGACACAGTCTGTTGTTCGGAATGACGAAATAGGCTCGGCAATGACGTATTGGGCGGCTCACGCCTCTCCTTGATTCCCTCTTTCGCAAACTATGTCATAAAAGATTGCGAGATTGTTCACGCAAATTAGAATCATCCTGAGCTTGTGGGTTTATCTATATTTTGATTGTAATTTCCGAGATTGTTCATGCAAATTAGAATCATCCTGAGCTTGTGGGTTTATCTATATTTTGATTGTGCGATTTTAGATTCGTCAGATGGCGGTTGAGATCACTTTCAGAGATAAGCTGCTCGGCGGTGAAGTATTTGCCAAGTGGATTCTGGCTTTTTTGCTGCTGCCAGACGAGCATATTGCACTGAAACGGGGTAATTATCTTTAAGCGTACAAGGGCGTCTCCGAGGCGCTCACCACGATTGCGGCTTTTCATAATATCGAGGATTTTCCCTTCATTCAACCATCCCCATCTTGTGGCAATCTCCCCAATGCGCTGTCTCTGCTTTGTCTGCCATACGATTGAGGCAATCAGGTCCTTCCAGGCCACTACGCCGGAATAGTACAAGTACTCTCCAATGCGCAGCTTTCGCTTAGGCATAGCCTTTTGCTGATATGAGTATGTAGAGGTCTTTTGAGAATCAATCGTGGCATAGGAAGCCTTCTGCGTATATCCATAATTGCCTGAATAATTAGAAGCAGAGGTCTCTTTTTGCTGCGTGTCCTGCCACGTGGAGCCGCCGTAATAACTATTGGTTTTCCATGCGGAGCTGCTGCTTGAAGAGTCTTTTGCTGCGCTTTGAGCAGTTTTTTGGGGTGCGTTTTGCCATGTCTTTGCGCTGTAGTCCCTTCTTTGTGTGCTTTCGCCGTAAGTGCTGTAGTTGGTCTTAAATCTAAACCCGCCCTCTCTGAGCTTCAGGTATTTCGTTAATTTTTCATAGGCATCTGCAACCACCCTGAAATCTCCGCCAGCTGCGGCCTGATTTTCGGGACCCATCGCCGCAATCCTGTCTGGATGTGTGGCAAGGGCCATTTTGCGATAAGCACTCTTGACGCCGGAAGGTTGGATGTACTCAAGAAACTGCCTGTCTATCCTCACTTCCTTGCCAAATAGCACTCTGCATGCGTCATATAGCTCTAATTCATTCATCCTGCCTACCTGCGTGTATAATAAATTTTTTAAAGTAATTTGTCAAGATATTATGCAAAACTATCTTTAAACATGGCAATAGCTGTTGACGATTTTATAAACAT
>JADFXZ010000241.1:3032-3466 GCA_015233265.1 Nitrospirota bacterium | reverse complement strand
AATCGTTATTGAAGATGATGTAAAAATTGACAATGATTGCAGATTCGTAGCGGCTAACGATGCTGTGCTAACAATAGGGAAAGGTACGGGTATCGGCCCATTTTGCATATTTAACTGTGGCGTAGATGTTACAGTTGGGCGGGATTGTCTTATAGCCCAGGCGGCTCACATACAGTCGTCCGAACACGGATATGCAAAAGGTGAGCTGATAAAAAATCAAAGACACACGTATGGCAAAATAACAATTGGCGATGATGTGTGGCTTGCCGCAAATGTCACAGTAATGAAGGGTGCTGAGATAGGCGGTGGCTGTGTGGTAGGGACAAAGTCTCTGGTTAGGAAAGGCAGATACGAAGAGAATTCCGTTTTGGCCGGGACTCCGGCGCGGAAGATTTCGCAGCGCAGATAGCAGGTTATTGAAAAAAGATGGAGGC
>JADFXZ010000241.1:0-2981 GCA_015233265.1 Nitrospirota bacterium | reverse complement strand
GGTGTCGAGCTAAATGCCGAAGGTGTGTGCAATGGTTGCATCGGGGCACAGGAGAAACGACAATCGATAGACTGGCCGGGGCGTGAGCGTTGGCTCATTGAGATTTTTAATGAAAATAAAACTCAAAATGGACAATATGACTGTATAGTCCCTGTAAGCGGTGGCAAAGACAGCACATGGCAGGCGCACACGTTGAAAAATAAATATGGCTTAAAGCCGCTTGCGTTGACCTATAAATGCAAATACAGGACGCCCTTAGGCCAGAAAAACCTTGACAACCTGATAGACATAGGAGTAGATCACATAGATTTCACAGTCAGCCCTGAAGTCGAGAGAAAATTTATGTTGAAGAGTCTTGAGAAAAATGGCTCGGTCTCGCTTGTCGAGCATATGGCAATTTGGGCGATTACGTTGAAAATGGCCGTCAAATTGGGGATTAAACTCGTAGTGTGGGGTGAAAACCCTGGCCTTGAGTACGGTGGTAACGAAAAAGACAGGGGCAATCCATACCTGAATCACGACTGGATAAAGAAATATGGCGTTACAAACGGCACATTTGCCGCTGACTGGGCAGACGGAGACTTATCAATGGACGATCTCTACACCTTTACGCTGCCCACGGAGGAGGAACTCTCGGCGGCCCGAATAAAATCTATATTTCTGGGCTGGTATCTCAAATGGGACCCGCTTGAGGTAGCTGAGTTTTCGAGATCGATTGGCTTTCAGTGGGCAGACAAGCCTGTGTTTGGTTTTTATCCTTATGCCGACTTGGACTGTGATTTTATCGTTATTCATCATTTTTTCAAGTGGTATAAATTTGGAATCACGAGGCTTTGGGACAATCTGGCAATTGAAATAAGAAATGGCCGAATGAGCAGAGAAGAGGCTCTCAACTATATTAAACAAAATCCTGAGCCAATCCCTGAGCCGCAAATAAAAACCCTCTGTTCGTTTTTAAATATAAGAGTAGAGAGATTTTGGCAGATAGCCGACAGCCACAGGAATCTCAACATATGGAAGCCCGGCAAGGACTATATAGATAAATGGTATTTGCCAGCGCTTGTGGAGGAATTCGGCTTCTGGCCAAATACTTATACAAGGGATGTAAAGTGATACCAGCAAAATCAGGTGCCGCTGAAAGGGCGGCCGCATGAGATACGACTTTAAAGAGACCCCGCGTGTGTTTGAAGTAAAAGGGTTCAAGATAAAAGACTACGGCAAGGTGTACCTGCAAGACGGCGAGATGGTGTCTTTTGTTACTGAAAGCGGCCGCGAGTGTGACTTCGCGGCTAAGGACTGGGGTTTTTACTTAGGCCCGTCAGTCAACAGCAGATTAAAAAACCAGGGTTTTAAGGTTGCATTGGTTATTAACGAACATGGACAATTATACGTCAATGCCGTAGAAGCCGACAAAATCGATGACTTTAAGAATTATCTGAAGACAAATCAACACAACACCATCCTGTGCTGGCTTGACGATTGGCTGGCAGAAAAATAAATGTGCGGGATAGCCGGATTTATAGGGATTAACATGCCTGATTTTGACACGGCGGCGCTCATCAGGCAAATGGCGGACACTATGACCCACAGGGGCCCGGATGACATGGGCTGCGAGGTGCTGCCCTTTGGCACTCTTAAAGGGTATGCCGCCCTGGGCCACAGACGTTTAAAAATTATTGACTTGTCTGAAAGAGGCCATCAGCCGATGCCTAATGAAAGCGGCACAATTTATATCAGCTACAACGGCGAAGTATATAATTACATGGAACTAAAAGACGAGCTTACACGCGCCGGGGCATCCTTCACCTCTACAAGCGATACAGAGGTAGTCCTAAAGGCCTACGAACACTGGGGCACTGCGTGCTTTAGTAGATTCAACGGCATGTGGGCAATAGCGATTTTAGATAAAAACAGGGGTAAGCTCATACTATCCAGAGACCGCATGGGCGTAAAGCCCCTGTATTATTGCAAAACCTCCACTGATTTTGTCTTCGCCTCTGAGATAAAGGCTATTTTAAGACACCCTAAAATTACAAGACAACCAAACATGGATAAGATATTGAGATACATCAGCCGCAGCTACAGATATGTTGACACGGATGAGGCGTCCTTTTTTGAGAACATATACCATGTCCCCAAGGGTTCTTTTATTGAAATAGACGAGGCGCTGAACATAGAGAAAACCTCGTACTGGCAGCTCAATCCAAACCTCATCCAAAGAGATATAAAAGATGATGACGCGGTAGAGCAATTCAGGGACATATTTGTCGATTCTGTGCGGCTGCGTCTAAGGAGCGACGTGCCAGTGGGGGCTATGTTAAGCGGCGGCATGGATTCAACCTCTATAACCTGTGCCGCGTATAAACTCTTAAAGCACCCGATTGTTACGTTTTCTGGCATTACCGGCAACCAGAAGGGGGTGTATGACGAGAGTGAGTATATAGACAGCGTGATAAGAGACACGAATGCCGATTACCACTTTATTAAACCAGACCCGGCTGATATCTTCGACACCGTGGAAGAGATGCTTGAATATCACGACGAGCCAATATGTACCGTTACGTGGTACAGCTTATATCTAATCGCAAAAAAGGTAAAAAACGAAGGAATCCCTGTCGTGCTAAACGGCCACGCAGGCGATGAGCTGCTTGCCGGGTACTGGGACCATTATCATTATTACTTTTACTCACTTATTGAAAACGGGCAGTTAGATTCCCTATTTAAGGAAATTGCCGCCTGGATAGATAATCATAAACGGCCGGGGGATGAGATTAATAAGACGCTGAGATTTATCATATCGATGAAAAAAAACAGGGAACTTGAGGCGGATAAATTTACGGACTATTCGTATTTATTAAACAAAGAATTTGTTGGGCAATATAAGACAAATCTGAGCCGCCCCGGCGAGTTTTCTGATGAGCTATCCAGAAGACTCTATCTTGAGATGTTTTATGAAACCGTACCGGCAATCCTCAGGCCAG
>JADFXZ010000013.1 GCA_015233265.1 Nitrospirota bacterium | reverse complement strand
GAAACACCACTCACGGCATTCAGACGTTTATCTTAGGCTACCCGTGGCAAAAAGGCGACGGCGTTGTGATAGCAGATTGTGAGTTTCCGGCAAACAGGTTGACGTGGCTGTCTCTGCGCGGGGAAAAGGGCGTAGATGTGAAGGTTGTGAAGTCAATAGATTATAAGGTGTCACTTGAGGATTATTACAAAATATGCGATAAACAAACAAAAGTCATCGCTATCAGCTGGGTACAATACCTATCCGGTCAGAGGGCGGACATTGCTGAGCTTGGCAGGTTTTGCAGGTCACGCGATATATACTTAGTAGTTGACGGGATTCAGGGGATTGGGGCAGCCGTCATGGACGCAGAGGCGATGAGCATCGACTGGTTAAGCGCTGATGGGCATAAGTGGATGTGCGGCCCGGAGGGTGTGGGGCTTGTGTGGATGTCTGAGCGTGCGCTTAATACTATTGAACCGGCGTGTAAGGGCTGGTTTGGAGTTAAAGAGCCTTTTGATTTCGAGAAGTTTGATCAGGAGTATGCGCCAACTGCAGATAAGTATCTCGATGGAAGCCCGATGCTCATGGGGATAATGGCCTTTAGCGCCGCCCTTAAAATGCTCCTGAGTTGTGGCATAGAGAAAATAGAAAAACGGGTAACAGAGCTGTCATCATATGCAATAAACGAGGCTCAAAGACGCGGCTGGGAAGTCCTGACCCCGGACGACCCAGCTCAACGCGCCGGGATTGCGACATTTAAGCCCTCTTCCGGCGACCCGTCCCAGATTATGAAAACGCTGCTTAGTAACAACATCATCTGTTCACTAAGGGGTGGACAGTTTCTGAGAATCTCAGCCCACGCCTTTAATAACCACGAAGATATTGACAGGGCGTTTTATGTGATAGATAATCATAGTAACTTCATCTAAATACTATATAAACAGGTTTATCAACTTGTTTTATAAAGGATTTAGGCATATGACGCAGTCGCGGTGGACGCGGCAGCAGCGTGTATAATAACAGACAGCCGCTTGCCTGAAAAATAGAGAGAAGGGTCATTAGTTTGCGCCCTTCGAGCATCAATTGACGGTATTATAACGAAAATGATAGCAAACAATGAATGACATGTTACGGAGGCACAAATGGTTTATGCTCTGTTAGACGAACAAAAAGAGTTAGACGAGCAGAAAGAACGGCAAGACGTTAAAACCCGTACCCAACAGAACCGGGGGGCTATTCCGGCGACGGTTGTACGTGCCTTGGATAAGCGTCATATTACGCTGGATGATGTGTTGAGCTTTAGCAGAAATGAGTTTGAAAATACCATGATTTCAATATACTCGAATGATAAGGTATCCAAGAATGACATTCGTTTTTTAATTCGTTTTAAACACGACAGCATGACGAATAAAGAAAGCGACACTTATCATGAACTAACCGATGAGGAGATCAGGAATGCCGAAGAAGCTGATCCTGAATTTAGTTGAGCAACGAATTCTATAGAAATGACACCCCAATGAAATAATCAGTGGATGAGAGATACGGAAAATATGTATTGGGATGATGATAAAACCAATTAAGCGTAGAGAATCATGGACTTTCTTTTCAGTGGGCTGTGATTGCTTTAGAAGAAGGCAAGCCTGTTGCGGTTAATGAAAGAACTACCGACTGCGGCGAGGTGCGTTACGAAGAGTTGGCTCACATAAATGGAGAGACAATCAAAGTAGTTTACGCCAAGAGTGGTGATGATATTAGGATCATTTCCGCGCATAAGAACACCAGCGGTAATTTTGACAAACACTATGAACAGATTATGCAATCTTTAGGAACGGAAAAGATGACAGCGTTCAATCAAGCTTTCTCTGATTGGAAAAGGCATGACATAGAACAAAAGAAAGAATCTAAGCTCGATATAGCCCCAATGCTGGCAAAACAACAAAAAGACCGAGCCGCCGAACTATCAAAACTATCTGGAGAAGCCACGCCAGAGGAGAAATAAAGACTCGAAGATTTACTGAAAGACAAGCACCTGAGTGAGCGGCAGCCTGTGCTTGACGAGTATAAGGCACAAAGGACTGAACTTGCTAATACCCGGAAAATCAAAATGAGCAAAAGCAGGCAGCAAAACGGGAAGGCTTAAAGGTATATACTTGAGTTGCCGGAAATAAGCCTGAAAAGCTGGAACATGCAGCTGATGAGGTTACGCCCAAAGGCTAACGACCACACAGGAGCGAATAAACGCCCCCTAAGCCGTATAGTGAAATAGTCTTATGCGATTGCCATGGATTGCCTTGGGATAGGCAATATAAAAGATCTGAGATTATGTTATGATATGCTATAAGTATACAGGGGGCAGTTTGATTGATAGTGTTTTTGATATAGCAAAATACACCGCCTCAGTTATTAACCGTGATTGAATGAGGTATTAAGTGATAAACACAACCAAGAAAGGGAAAATACTAATCATAGATGATGACAAATCTTTGCTTAAATCGTCAATGACAATTTTAAAAGTAGAGGGTTATTATGTAGATGCAGAGCATGACAGCAGGATAGCATTAGAAAGAATCATTACAGTGAATTATGACTTAATAATAAGTGATATTAAAATGCCGGATATTACTGGTTTAGATCTGTTATCAGAAATTAGAAAAAAAGCTTTGGACATACCGGTAATATTGATGACGGCCTATGCAGAGTTACCCGCAGCAATAGACGCAATCAGAAAAGGTGCATTTGATTTTCTGCTAAAGCCATACAAGCCAGATGATTTTATATTATCAGTTGAGCGCGGGATGTATTTCAGCCAATTACTGAACATTGAAAAAACTTATAAGCAACATATAGAAGAACATGCGAAACAGTTGGAAAAAGAAGTCGCGTTTCGTAAAAATATTGAAATGCAGTTAAAGGATAGCCAAAGAAGGCAGTTACAAATTTTTGAACAATCTCCCATCGGCATTGCTATTATCAACTCCTATACGGGTCATATTATTCAGATTAATCAAAAGTACTGTGAAATAACAGGATATTTGTGTGAAGAGATGTTAAATCAGACATTTCAGGAAATAACATATGAGGAGGATATTCAGGCAGACCTTAGTAATATGAAGCGCCTCATAAGCGGCGAGATAGATTTGTTTACAATGGAAAAAAGATACATTCACAAGTGCGGTAAGGTTGTATGGGTTTATATGAAGTGTGTCCTACTACGCACCGGCAATGATGAGCTGCTTTACCATATATCAATGGTTGATGATATAACGGAAATGAAACACGCCGAACTTAAACTCAGAGAAAGCGAGGCAAACTACCGCCGCCTTGTTGAACTTAATTATGCTGGAATATTGGCTGTTGATAAAGATTGGTATGTTAAGTATGCAAACAGAGCGCTGGCCAATATGCTGTGTTATCAAACTGAAGAGATGATTGGCAAACATTTTCTTGACTTCATAGATGAGCATAGGGTTAAAGATATGAAGCTAATAATGCAGCGTAGAACTGAAGGTGTTCAGGAAAGTTATGAGTTTGCGTTTCTAAGAAAGAATGGAACGCTAATACCTTTGATGATAGAAGCAAATCCGATATTTGAAGCAGGAGAATTTACAGGCTCAGTAGCTGCCATGGTAGATCTAACTCAACGCAAGAAAATGGAAGAGGAGCTGAAACAATTAAATACCAATCTTGAAAGTATGGTAGTAGAAGAAACTCAGAAAAGGCGTCAGAAGGAGCAAATGCTGATTCAACAATCCAAGATGGCAGCAATGGGTGAGATAATAGGGCTGATAGCACATCAATGGAGGCAGCCTCTAAATGCGGTTAGCCTTATCGTCCAGGATATTAAAGAAGCTTATAACTACGGTGAACTTAACGAGGAGTATATTAATAATACTGTGGACACTGTGATGGGCCAAACAATGTTCATGTCAAAAATGATAGACGATTTTAGAAACTTCTTTAAACCGTCAAAGGAAAAGGCCATTTTTGATGTAAAGGCTGCCATCGAAGAAATTATCTCTATGTTTGCACATGTATTTAAGAAAAGTGACATCGATATTTCTTTACGAACCGAACAAGACTCAATGATGTTTACAGATGGGTATACCAATGAATTTAAACAAGTGATACTCAACATCTTGAATAATGCCAAAGACGCTATTGATTCAAACAGAAAAATTGACGAGAATAAACAGGGGGAGATTTTAATTCATATCTTCACTGACGTGGAAGGAGACAAGATAATAGTTTCCATAAAAGACAACGGCGGAGGTATTCCAGTAAATGTAATAGGTAGGATATTTGAACCGTACTATACGACAAAAGGTGAAACAGGCACAGGTATTGGGCTATATATGTCAAAAACTATAATAGAGACGAATATGGGCGGCAGTCTTGACGTCAACAATGTTGATGGAGGGGCTGAGTTTATTATAGAGTTGAAGCGTAGTAAATCAGTGAGACTCTAAGTTATATTTCAAATGACTTAAGAAAGGGAAGCATTATCAGGAGTGCTGATATGGAAGATAAAGACAAGACGAAAGAACAGCTGATATATGAGTTATCACAACTGAGGCGGGAGATAGATGAGTGCAGAAACACCGAACAATATCTTCATAATGAAACAAAATCAATTCTTATCTCAGCATTGGAATCAACCGCCGACGGCATTCTTGTTGTAGACAGAGAAGGAAAGGTGATTTACTACAACCGTAAATTCATAGATTTATGGCAAGTGCCAGATTACTTATTGTCCACAAAAGACGATGGAAGACTTTTGTCTTTCGCACTTGAGCAGTTAATCGACCCGGATACATTTATCTCGAAAGTTAAGGCACTCTACGACAAACCTGCGGAAAATAGTTTCGACACTATAGAACTCACCAATGGGCGGATTTTTAAGAGATACTCCCAGCCGCAAAAAATGGATGACAAAATAATCGGAAGGGTATGGAGTTTTCGCGATGTAACAGCGGCGAAAGCGGCGGAACGTGAACTTATAAAGAGTGAAAAGAGGTACCGCCAATTAGTTGATCTTCATCACGCCGGGATATGGGCGATAGATAAAGACAACTACACCACATATGTCAATCCGGCAATGATTAAGATGATGGGTTACACTGCAGGGGAAATGATAGGACAGAAGGCAATGAGCTTTATGGACGAAGAATCGAAAAAGATTTTTCTTGAGAATAAAATACAACTTAATGATGGAAAGCTGGAGCAGTTAGAGGCTATATTTAATAAAAAGGATGGCTCCAAGTTGTACACATCGTTAGATATATCGCCCATAATTAACGAATCGGGCAAGTTTGATGGGGCAATAGCCGGAATAATTGATATAACAGATAAAAGATTAGTTGAACAGGACCTCCGCCATGCGCAGAAGATGGAATCGATTGGACAGCTTGCCGGCGGAGTAGCCCATGATTTTAACAATATAATATCATCGATTATCAACTATGTGTATTTAATAAAAAGAAAAATCAGCGATATAACCCGTGAGGAACTACAAGACTTTGTGGATGAGATACAGATATCAGCGGAAAGAGCGGCAAATCTCACAAGGAGCTTGCTTGTATTTAGTAGAAAACACGCGTTTGCGTTTAGCACGGTAAATCTTATTGATATCATTAGTAAAATGAAGACACTCATGTCTAACTTGATTGGTGCGGATATTGAGTTAGAGATAATCATATCTGATAGTGAGCTGCCTATATATGCCGATGTAAACCAGATAGAGATAATGCTGATGAATTTAGCCGCTAACGCAAGAGATTCAATGATTAATGGCGGGAAATTGATAATTACCTTACTAAGAGTTAAATATAATAAACAGTTTATGAAAATGAAAAGTGTTGAGAAGGCGCATGAATACGCCTTATTATCTGTTACCGATACAGGCACGGGAATGGATGCCTTGACAATTAATAAAATATTCGATCCATTTTTCACTACAAAAGAGGTGGGAAAAGGAACGGGGCTTGGGTTATCTACTGTTTACGGGGTTGTGAAGCAGCATAAAGGTTATATAGATGTAAAGAGTGAGATAAATAAAGGGACAACTTTTTCAATATATCTTCCCCTGACAGATAATTTAATAACAAATGAAGATAAATTGACCATAGCTGATACCAAAGATAACAAGGGGGTAATTCTTATAGCGGAAGATGACGAATTCTTGCGAAATGTTACATCTCTCGTGCTAACACGAGCGGGATATGATGTGATAGCCGCCGCGGATGGGGAAGAGGCTGTAAAATTGTACAGTGAAAACAAAGTAGATTTGGTAATGATGGACATTATTATGCCAAAGATGAATGGGAAAGCGGCGTATGATAAAATGGTCAAGATTAATAAAGACGCCAAGGTTATCTTTGTAAGCGGATATACAGATGATTATTTAGAGAGTAAGCTGATAAAAGATGATCATTTTAACTATATTACAAAGCCTGTTGACGTAGTTAAGTTTTTAGCACAGGTTAAGGAGATCATAAATTGATAAAGAAAAAGGGGAATATCCTTGTAATAGATGATGACAGATCGATGCTCAAATCATCGATGATGATTTTAAAGGCTGAAGGTTATGATGTTGAGACAGAATCTGAGAGTAAAAATGCCTTAGGAAGAATTGCAGCAGGACAATATGACCTGATAATAACTGATATCAGGATGCCGAATATCACAGGCTTAGAGATAATAGCCGAGATGAGAAAAAAAGGTATGGAAGAACCTGTAATATTGATAACGGCCTACGCTGATTTACCGGCAGCAATAGACGCTATCAGAAGAGGGGCGTTTGATTTCCTACTAAAACCATACAAGCCTGATGATTTCATATTATCAGCAGAGCGTGGCATACGTTTTAGTAATTTACTCAAGATAGAAACAAATTATAAAAAGCATTTAGAGCAAGAGGTAGCGGTAAAAACAAAAGAACTAAGGGAATCATTTGCGCAGATAACTGAATTAAGCAACGAAATGATATTTCGCCTGATACGGGCATCAGAATATAAAGATCAGGAAACAGGCTCGCATATATTAAGGGTAAAGCAATATTCAGTGGTTCTTGCCGAGGAGTTAGGGATGCCACGGGATTTTGTCGATAATATAGCATTTATCAGCCCTTTGCACGATGTTGGAAAGATAGGTGTTCCTGAACACATTTTGCTCAAAACTGAAAGACTATCGAACGAAGAGTTTGACATTATAAAAAGCCATACCAACATAGGTGCTGATATATTAAAAGAATCACTCAACGAGAGAATAAGGCTGGCGGAAGCAGTTGCATTAAGTCACCATGAGAGGTGGGATGGCAGTGGATATCCATTCGGCTTGAAAGGTGAAGAAATCTCATTAGAGGCGAGAATAGTGAATATCTGTGATCAGTATGATGCTTTAATGACAAGCAGACCCTATAAGCCGTCTTTCGGATATGAAAGAACCTATGAGATACTGACTAATGGTGATGGAAGAACTATGCCAAGTCACTTTGACCCCAAAGTGCTGGAAGCGTTTAAGAGTTGTGCTCACATATTTAAGGACATCTATGACAAGACAGATAAGTCATAATCATATATACCATCTTATCTATCCGGTATCAGATTACATCGTTAGCAGCACAGTTAAATCGCCTTCCCAACGACATCGCCAATTCTCAACGCGATAAATCCCACAATGACGCTCAACAAAACGTAAAGCATCGCGGTAAACGACTCTCCTTGTTTTAGTAAGCTGCCAATCTCAAACTCGAACGCTGAGAATGTCGTATATCCTCCCAGAAACCCTACCACTGTGAATAATCTCCACTGCGGGTCTATTATGTTCCTTGCCGCAAGTATCGACATGACAAGCCCTATCAGGAAACTGCCACTGACGTTTATTGCAAATGTACCCAGCGGAAACACCCTGCCCCACTTGTCCGTTATCCACATAGCCAAGGCATATCTGGAGATTGCCCCGAGAAATCCGCCTATGCCTATGATTAAATAGTCAGTCATACGAAATATTATTTAAATTCGGCCAGTTCTTTTAAGAGCACTGGTTCGCCCATTGCCTCTTTTGCCTCGCCCACTGTATAAAATGAACCTGTTACTACGACTAAGCTGCCTCGTTTGTAAAGTTGTGCTGCCATTGCGATCGCCTCGCGTATCGATGGAGCACTGTAGAGCGTTGTTTGTGGTGTTGAGTACGCCTTTGCCAGTTCAAGCAGCCTCTGCGGACGAGCGGCCCTTTCATATGACGGCGCGCTGAGGATTACTGTGGCGGCTGACGGGATGAGTGCTCTCAACATCCCGGCGTTGTCCTTGTCTGCCATTGCCCCTATGATCATGATAATCTCAGAGAAGGCTTGTCGTAAGTATATCTCCTGAAGCGTTTTTGACAGTGCTGCCGCAGCCGCCGGATTGTGCGCGCCGTCAAGCAAAATGTCCATGCCCGTGTGCCTTACAAGCTCACACCTGCCCGGCCACTTAATCCCCATCAGGGCAGATTTAACTCCGTCTGTGTTATTAAATAAAAGCTGTGCTGTGTGCACGGCACACGCAGCGTTCTCCACCTGATGTTCTCCAATAAACGGTATCTTTAATGCCTCGATATTTGTGTCGCCCGAATAACTAAACATCGTCTCCGTAATGTCTTGTCTTGTTATCTCAGCGTTGAATGCTTCGCCGAATATCGACAGGCGCGCATTTTTCTCCGCCGCCTTTTGTCTGAGAATATTGAGCGCGCCCGGTCTTTGCGATGTGCTCACTACAGGTGTATTGTCTTTGATTATCCCGGCCTTTTCCCCTGCTATCTCCTCTAACGTCCCGCCAAGAAATTCCATGTGGTCAATATCTATATTGGTTATCACAGAAGCCTCAGGCGCGATTATATTTGTGGCATCGAAGCGCCCGCCCATGCCAGTTTCAAAGACGACCCAATCGACGCACTGTCTCTTGAAATACAAAAAAGCAAGCGCCGTTACGAATTCAAAAAACGTCGGGGTAAGCCCATGTGCCCCCTTAATCACCTCATTTATCTCCTCTGTCAGGGCAACTACGTCATCGGGCAGGATCTCCGCGCCGTTTACTTTTATTCGCTCAGTAAATCGAACCATGTGGGGTGATGTGAAAAGCCCGGTCTTATACCCCCGCGCAATCAAAATCCCCTGAAGCATGGCGCATGTCGAGCCTTTGCCGTTTGTGCCAGCAACGTGTATAGACTTATAGGCGGTCTGAGGGTCGCCAAGCAAACCGGCAATCTGGGTTATGTTGGCCAGGCCTAATTTTATTCCATGTTTTTGAAGGCTGTAGAGATAGGAGACCGCGTTTTCGTATCTGGCATTTTTAATCTCTGGCATTTCTAATCTCTGGCACTTTTGGGGCTTCCCCTTAGTATTCTGATAAGCCTCGCAATGGCTGCCTTTAAGTCTTTTCTGTGGATTACCATGTCTATGAGGCCCTTTTTCAGGAGAAATTCGGCCTGCTGAAAGTCTTCGGGCAGCTGCTGGTTGATAGTCTGCTGAATTACCCGCGCACCGGCAAATCCTATCAGGCTCTTTGGTTCTGCTATGATTATATCCCCAAGCATGGCAAAACTGGCGCTAACACCTCCGAATGTGGGGTCTGTCAGAATGGTTATATATGGCAGGCAATTGCGCTTGAGCTGTCCTACTACAGCTGATACCTTTGCCATCTGCATCAAAGAAAATATCCCCTCTTGCATTCGCGCCCCTCCAGAGGACGTAAACACTATCAGAGGAAGACGGTTTTCTATGGCCGCTTCGGCAGCCCTTGACATCTTCTCCCCGACGGCACTGCCCATAGACCCGCCCATGAACGAAAAATCCATCACTGCGACAACGGCAGGATTTTTATTAATCATCGCCGTACCGGCTATTATCGCGTCTTTGAGGCCGGCCTTTGACTGGTTAGTCTCTAAACGATCCTTGTATGATATTGTATCAGTAAAGCCAAGCGGGTCGCATGAATGCAGAGAAGCGGCAATCTCTACGAAACTCCCCGCGTCTGTTGTGAGACTTATTCGCTCTCTTACACCGATTCGGCTGTGATAGTTGCACTTGGGGCAGACTTTGAGATTTTTCTCGAATTCCTTCCTGTAGACAATCTCCTTACAGTCAGCACATTTGACCCAGAGACCCTCGGGGATTTTTACTTTTTTCGAATGGTCGCTGCCCGCGGCAATGTCCTTTGTCTTTTTAAACCATGCCATCGAGCTTTATATCGCCGCCCTGAGGGATTTCACAAGCGTCCTGAATGTTTCGTGTCCTTCATCGACGGCCTTGACAATGGCGCTGCCTACGATGACCCCGTCTGCAATTTCCGCCACCCTACCCGCCTCGCCGCCTGTCTTTACGCCGAAGCCGACTGCTACTGGTTTATTTGAACTAGAGCGAATCTTTTCTATCTGCCCCCTAAGGGTGTCATCAATCGATATGTCAGCGCCGGTTATGCCGGTTAGCGATACGTAGTAGATAAACCCGCGCGATTGATTTGCAACGAGATCAATCCTGGCGTCTGTTGATGTTGGGGCAACAAGGAAAATCGTATCAGGGCCGTTTTTATGGCACGAGGCAATAAACTCCGTCTCCTCATCCGGCGGTAAGTCCGGAATGATTATACCATCAACGCCGCTTTTGAGGGCAGAGTCAATGAAATTATTAAGTCCAAACTTCAGCACTGGATTAAAATACGTCATCAGGACAATAGGAATGAGCGACTTCTGTCTGATTGATTTGACCATATCGATGACCTTACGAAGCGTTACCCCGCGGCCCAGTGCCCTCATCGCGGCATGTTGAATTGTGGGGCCGTCGGCAACCGGGTCTGAAAACGGTACGCCAAGCTCGATAATATCAGCCCCCATCTCCTCAAGCTCCGAAACAATGACCGCCGTTGAAGCAAGCGACGGCTCCCCGGCCATGATATATGGAATAAACGCCTTTCTCCCGTTATTTGCCTCTTTAATTTTTAAAAATCGCTCGGTAATCGCAGAGTGTGTCATATCGTGTTAACCGCCCCCTTCCGGAGTTTCTCAATTGCACATCTTTTAAATTGTGCCATCGGCAGGGTATTATACCATTAAACCATTGTGCGCGGGTAGTTTTTTTCAGTAAGCAAGCTGGACATAGTGATACACGGATTGACACCAGATTAAGGTAGTGTCTGAGTTTAATTTCTTATTTAAAAATCTAATCGCTCGTCAGCGGGGTCGACAGCTCCGGCTTTTTTGTATGTTGAAATCTGATAAATTGATGGAATGTCAGGCTTCTTACCGTCGAATAAATCTTTAATCGTTAATATCTGTATTGCCGCGTAATCTTTGTTTAAGATAGTAAACCGGTATAATCCCTTGCCAACCGCTTCCTTTTTCATATCCCGTGTAGGCTCTTTTAAGGTTATGAATATTCCAAGTTGCGCTTGATCTCTATCCATCACATGCCCCAAGTCCCGAATATCCTTGACACTAACGCTGCCGCTTTTGACAGACACAATGGCCTTAGCTATTTTGCCCATTGCTTCATTGAAATAGATATATCCGTCAATGCCTGTATCCTTACCTTTTTTCTTATCTCCAT
Source organism: Nitrospirota bacterium (assembly GCA_015233265.1). Lineage (GTDB taxonomy): Bacteria > Nitrospirota > Thermodesulfovibrionia > Thermodesulfovibrionales > Magnetobacteriaceae > Magnetominusculus. The sequence continues at coordinate 13,347 of JADFXZ010000013.1, read as the reverse complement.
AAGGACGGGCATTGATAAGAGACAGTGCCCACCACTGGAATTGATAACGGTTTTGATTGGCAAGCTCTTGTGCGCCGGTTACGTCCTCTGGCTCTCCAATGACAAGATAATCTTTTTTTGATTCAAGGTCAAACATGTCTTTTAATCGTTTTTTGATAAGGTTTGTGGCAAGGTGCGTTATATCTATGCCTATCCATTGACGGTTTAACTTCTGTGCAGCCGTTATAGTCGTGCCGCAGCCGCAAAAAGGGTCAAGAATAATATCGCCTTCGTTGGACGAGGCTGATATAATACGTTCTAATAGGGCTATAGGTTTTTGGGTTGGATAGCCTAAGCGTTCTTTGGCCTGTGAGTTAATTGGGTAAATGTCGTCCCATAATGATTGGCAAGCCCTACCCTTTCGTTCGCTGAGGTAGTTCTTCAGGCGGATGCCTTTGTTTTTTGTAAAATGCAGCCTGCCTTCTTTATCTAATCTCTCCATTGTCTCAATGGGACACCGCCAATAAGATTTACAGCCTTTGTATTCATATTCATATCCACCGCCTCGCAATCCTTTTGCGCTTAAATTACTGCCGTCCCACGGATTTTCATCTTGGTCAATATCTTTAAAGCGAGACTTGTATTTGTCGCTATATGGTTGATATATCGTGTTGAATACATATTTATCGCCTTTTAAATAATACAATATATAGTCAACATTAGAACCAAATTTTTTAGAATCGCTATGTGCAAATGACCTTTGCCATACAATCTCATTCCTAAAGTTCTTTTTACCGAATATCGTATCCATGAGTATTTTTAGATAATGGCTTGCTGTAGGGTCGCAGTGAAGATAAATAGAGCCTGTTTCTTTCAACACCCGCCTAAGCTCAACCAAACGCACACACATCATAGTCAGATAAGCCATCATATCGTTAAGCCCGACGAATTTCTTAAACGCGGTCATCATCTCCACAACATTGGCAGGGGAAGTGTCCACAATATTCTGAAAAATCCGCTCTACTTCCTCGTTCCAATGCCATGTATCCTCAAACGCAGTGATTTGCGCACCCGATGATTCACCCGTCTGCTCTTTGAATAATATATTATAATCAGCCTTAGAATTAAATGGCGGGTCAAGATAAATTAGGTCTACAGAAACATCAGAAATATGATCTGTTAAAACATACAAATTATCACCATAAAATAGTTTATTCATAGATGTCATTATGGCATAAGAGACAAGATTTCCTCAATAGCCCAGTTCTACAGCTTAACCCATTTTTATGACCCAGACCTGATTTAGGAATTTAGGATCTCCGCTTGACTTTTATGTTTTTACCAGTTTATGCTATCATCAGAGGTAGAGAGCTTAGGCTGAGTGTGCTTGTTCGTCAGATAATAAATTGCATACCAGCGAATTGGAGGATACAACATGGAAATACAGTGGAATAACAGCCTGGCAACGGGAGTCGATACCATCGACAATCAGCACAAGGAAATATTTGCACGCATCAGCGCGCTCATCAGTTTGGACATAGAAAACATTGAGCCAGCTAAAAAGGAAGCGGAGCTGCATAAGGTACTTAGATTTCTAGGCGGTTATGTCCTCGACCATTTCAAAACCGAAGAGGAATTTATGACTAAGTATCACTACCCTGACTACGACGGTCATAAAAAAGAACACATGGATTTTCTTAAAAGTTACTCATCTCTGGTGCGTATGTTTGAAAAAGACGGCGCTACCGACCTCATTATAACGGCAACTCAAAATCAGGCAGTGGACTGGCTTGTTAAGCACATCAAGGTTACTGACCAGAAGATGGCATATTTTCTAAAACCACGAATGTCTAAGACGTAGCATGGACGTTGCTGGTTACTGATTTAAAAGGATTTTCTCGACTGCCGCCTTTGCGAATTCTAAGAATCGCTCAGGCATAACCCCAATCAGAAGGACAAACACTACAGAGACGGCAAGCGACACGCTGAGGGCATTTGAAGGCACCAGCACCATCTGCGGCCTCTGCGGCTCCTTCATATACATATACATCACTATCCTCAGATAGAAAAATGCCGAGACCACACTAAACATCACCGCCACAATGGTCAACCACAGATAACCACTCCTTACAGCGGCCATAAACACATAAAACTTCCCAATAAACCCGGCCATGGGCGGTATCCCCGTCAGCGAAAACATACATATCAGCATTGCCACGCCCACTAAGGGATGTGCCCTGCCAAGACCTGAGAGATCACTAATCTGTAGCGCCTTGAATTCCTTCGTGTTCAACAGCAGTATGACCGAAAATGCCCCTATATTCATAAACGTATATATCAACAGGTAGTTCATCGAAGCCGATATCCCCTCAGGCGCACCGGCAATCAGACCTACCAGCACATATCCAGCGTGTGCTATCGAGGAGTACGCAAGCATTCTCTTTATGTTTGTCTGCACCAGCGCCATTACGCTTCCAACAGACATGGTAAGTACTGACAGCACTATGAATATCGTCTCCCACTGCACATGCAGTGTGCAGAAGGCATATAAAAACACCCTGCCCAACACGGCAAACCCCGCCGCCTTCGGCCCTATAGACATGAAGGATGTCACAGGCGTTGGAGCACCTTCATATACATCAGGCGCCCACATGTGAAACGGCACCGCCGCTATCTTAAACGCAAACGCAGAGGCCATCAGCACCAGGGCTATGACAGCCATTGGGTTTCCATTGATGTCATGCTCTGACATATACACGGCAATCTGTCTTAGGTCCATCGAGCCTGTAGCACCATACACAAGCGCTATGCCATAGAGCAGCAACGCGGTAGAAAACCCCCCGGTCAGGAAATACTTAACCGCGGCTTCCGTTGAGTTACCGTCGTGCCTGAGAAATCCAGCAAGTACATATGTACTTAAGGCCATCAGTTCAAGCCCCAGAAACAGGGTTATCAGATTGCCAGCTGAGGCCATGACCATCATACCAATTGTTGAGAACACCAACAGGCAGTAGTACTCACCGTGAAAGGACTCCTCGGTCTTGAGATACCTCACAGACATCAGAATCGATAGAATCAGATTCACAAAAAAGATTAGTTTAAAAAAGATACTATAGCCGTCAGAAATAAACATCCCATTAAAAGACGGGCCAAAAGACACAAACTTTAAAGAGAAAATGGCCGCAAAGGCACCCAGAAACGCCAGAGCCGCCACAATATCTTTCCTCTTTACAAAGGCCTCCACCAGCAACAGGACAAGGCCCAGCATACTCAGCGCAAGCTCCGGCATCAGCGGCCTTAGTTGTTGCAAAATCAGCATCTATCCTCCATACTCTGTTCTATCATAATTCCGCCAGCCTTGCCCTCTTTCTATTTTAGTGTGTGCGTAAGCAGCGCGTGCATGTCGCCGCCCTTTAGTTTGACAAGCAGAGCCGTCACTGAGGCATCCATAAAGCCCGTAAACGCACTGGGATAGACCCCTATCCAAAACACAAGTATCAGAAGCGGTACGAGCGTTATCACTTCCCTGAGATTGACGTCGCTTAACCCCGCAATCTTTTCGTTTACACCCGTGTAGAAGACCTTTTGATAAAGCCACAACATATATACGGCGCCGATTATAACCCCTGTTGCACTGAGAATACCGGCGGTCTTGTTGGCCGTAAAGCCGCCAACGATTATCAGAAACTCACCAACAAATCCATTCGTAGCTGGAAGCCCAATTGACGCAAACGTAAAGACCATAAAGAAGGCCGCAAACACCGGCATCACGTCTGCCAAGCCGCCGTAGTCCGAGATTTGCCTCGTGTGGCTCCTTTCATACACCATTCCGACACACAAAAACAGCGCCCCGGTAATCACTCCGTGATTTATCATCTGAAGGATGCCTCCCTCCATACCCTGCATATTAAGGCTGAATATCCCCAAGGTCACAAAGCCCATATGGCTTACCGAGCTATACGCTATGAGCCGTTTTAAATCCTTTTGGGAAAGACAGATGATGCCGCCGTATATGATGGCTATGACTGAGAGGGCTATCATCACCGTGGCCATTGACTGTGAGGCATCTGGAAACATAGGCAGCGAAAACCTGAGAAACCCATAGGCGCCCATCTTAATAAGTATTGCCGCCAGTATGACACTGCCAGCCGTTGGTGCCTCCGTGTGCGCGTCAGGCAGCCACGTGTGCACTGGAAACATGGGAACCTTGACGGCAAACGCGGCAAAAAAGGCCCAAAACAACACCATCTGCATATTTAAAGGCAGTTGAGTGCTCATCAGCCTGACCATGTCAAACGTCCCCGTAGTCAGATAAATGGTAATCACGCCTAAGAGCATCAGCACACTTCCTGTCAGCGTATAAAGAAAAAACTTCACCGCCGCATAGAGCCTGTTCGGCCCTCCCCAGATACCAATAAGCAGATACATGGGTATCAGCATGGCCTCCCAAAACATGTAAAATAAGAACATATCTAATGCGGAAAATACCCCTATCATAGCCCCTTCGATTAATAAAATGGCAATATAAAACTCCTTTACCTTGTCTTTTACCGAAGTCCAGGATACTGTCACACACAGTATCGCTACTATGGCCGAAAGCAGGACAAATAGCACGCTGATGCCGTCAACCCCGACGTAGTAGCTTATTTGCCACGCCTTTATCCAGTCATATCGCGCAACGAACTGCATATGGGCGCTTGACTTATCAAAACATGTAAATAACGGCACTACAATTCCCGCGTTGGCTATCGTGACAATGAGGGCAAACCACTTAATGACCGACTGGCGCTCCTTGTTTATAAACAGCATCACAAGTGCCGCCACAACTGGCAGAAGTATCGCCTCAGTCAGCAGATATGACTGCTCAAGCGATACCTGGCACACTACGGCGTCGTTCATGCAGCAATTGCCTCCATTTCTTTTCTATGTCTTTGTATTATCATTTGCCTGGAGCCATCCCTAATATTACCAAAACCGCCATTAAAAATACTCCAACTGCCATAATAAGCGTATAATGCTGCACCACGCCAGTCTGAATCTTCCGAAGCCTCTGCCCTGACCACTGCACCAGCGAAGGCACCCCGTTAACTATTCCCTCGATTAACACCTTGTCCGTCACTTTATCGAGGATATTACCTGACACCCAATAGCACGGTCTTACGATTATAAGGTTATAAAGCTCATCGATATAGTACTTGTTGAATAACAGTTTATATATTGGGGTGATGGCGCTTGCAATCTTAGCTGGAAGCTCAGGGCGTTTTAAATAGAAAAATGCCGCAGTGGAGATACCAACAATGGCGGCTGCGATTGAGGCAATCATAGCAGGCCACTCAAGTGTCGAAGCACCCTCGGCAACGGCGCCATGCGCATGGGCCTCGCCCGGCACCAAGCCCGCCACTTTACCCAAAAACCCCGCTATCCAGTCATGCCCGCCGAGAATATGCGGCACACCGGCATAGCCCGCCAACACCGCACCGACGCTTAATACTATCAACGGCAGTGTCATCGATACTGGGGACTCGTGCAGATGGTGTCTTTGATCCTCAGTGCCCCTGAAAGTGCCGTGAAACGCTAAAAATAATACCCTAAAGCTATAAAACGCTGTCAACAGGGCAGTCAGCATCCCGATTGCCCAGACAAATTTCCCAACAGTGGTGCCTGAAGAAAGCGCCTTCCAAAGAATCTCGTCCTTGCTGAAAAACCCCGCTAGCCCCGGCACACCGGCGATGCTTAGTGAGGCAATGAGCATTGTCCAGTATGTCACAGGCATATATTTTTTGAGGCCGCCCATTTTTTGTACGTCGAGTTCCCCGCCCATAGCGTGCATTACCGACCCTGCGCACAAGAACAGACAGGCTTTAAAAAACGCGTGAGTGTAGAGGTGGAAGACTCCGGCTGAAAACGCACCCACACCGCAGGCCACAAACATATAGCCAAGCTGGCTCACTGTCGAATACGCAACTACGCGTTTAATATCGTTTTGCACAAGTGCAATTGTTGCCGCAAATATCGCCGTCAACCCGCCCGTTATGGCAACTACATTGAGCGCCACAGGAGACAGCGTAAATATTGGGTTTGTCCTCGCAACCAAAAACACCCCGGCTGTTACCATCGTGGCCGCGTGAATGAGGGCGCTGACTGGTGTTGGGCCCTCCATCGCGTCCGGAAGCCACACATGAAGCGGCAGCTGAGCGGACTTGCCCACAGCACCGCAAAATAACAGCAGGGCTATCAGTGTGGGCAGGCTTATCTGAGAGCCGCAAATCATCACCGTCTGAGCGGCTATCACATCGAGGTTTTTAAAGACATCGGCGTAGTGCAGACTGCCGAAGCTCAGAAATATCATTATCACGCCAAGACCGAATCCAAAATCCCCAAAGCGGTTTACAATAAACGCCTTCTTTGCGGCATCGGCGGCAGATTTCTTCTCATACCAAAATCCTATCAGGAAATATGAGCAAAGCCCCACGGCCTCCCAGCCAAAATAAAGCTGCAGGAAATTATTTGACATCACCAGCATCAACATCGAAAACGTAAAGAGACTTAAAAATGAGAAAAACCGCGGGTAGCCGCCATCACCGTGCATATAACCAACCGAGTACACATGCACAAGAAAGCTCACCGACGTCACAACAATCAGCATTATGGCCGTCAGCTGGTCAACCAAAAACCCCGCTGATACCTTAAACGTCCCCGAGGTTATCCACGTAAAAAGGTCCTTGTCTATGACAGCGCCATCAGATGCCGCCATAAACGCCTTTATAGAAAGGGCTAAGGAGACAGCCACAGCCGCCGTTGCCACAAGATGGGCTTGTGCCTTAAAAATGGCCTTTCCAAAGACAATATTCAGCACAAAGGCCGCAAGCGGAAGTGCGGGAATCAGTATATAGTACAATAAATCCATCGCCTTTATCCCTTTAACTCATTAAGGTCGTCCACGGTTATAGTCTCCTTATTTCTGAAAAGCAATATTACAAGGGCAAGCCCAATGGCCGCCTCTGCAGCGGCAACGGCTATTATGAAAAACACCAGCACCTGACCTGCCAAATCCTCAAGATAGTGGCTCAGGGCAACGAGGCTGATATTTACGCCATTAAACATTATCTCTATAGACAGGAGCATTATAATGATATTGCGCCTTGTGATAAAGCCAAACATCCCGATGCAAAACACGATAGCGCTAAGCCACATATACCAGTTGCACGGTACCATCTACTTAATCCTCTTCTTAGCAAGCACCATTGCCCCGATTATCGCCACCAAAAGCACCAATGACGCCACTTCAAATGGAAACAGATACTGTGTATACATCACAGTCCCAATAGCCACAGTGTGCGTTAGACGCTCTATCTGGGCAATACCCCACTGCCCCTGAGTACCGGTCTTAATTGTCAGCATCGCCATTAAGATTATCATAAGGATGCCCGAACTTACCAGCAACCCCATCGGCCATGTCGCAATGAACTGTCTTTTTTTAATATCATCCCGCAGATTCAGCAGCATTATGACGAACAAAAACAGCACCATGATAGCCCCGGCATATACTATTATCTGAACTGCCGAGATAAACTCCGCGTTTAAGAACAGATAAAGCCCTGCTATGTGGAAAAACAGCAGCAACATATACAAAACCCCGTGCATTACGCTTCTGCGGGTGATAGCCATCACTGACGTGGCAACAATCACCGCTGAAAAATAAAAGAAAAATACCTGATTTATCATCTAGGGCGTCCCACCGTGGTGTAAGAACATCTTGATTACCGAGGTTATGACAATATTTACCAGCGACAGGGGAATCAGCACCTTCCACCCAATTGCCATCAGCTGGTCATACCTGTACCTTGGAAGTGTTGCCCTTATCCAATAATAAAAGAACATGCACACATAGAGCTTCATGGCAAACCACACGACCCCCGGCACAACCCCCAGAAACGGCATCATTTTTAAGACAAAAGGAGGTAATGTCCAGCCGCCCAAAAAGCACAGCACCGCTAAGGAAGACATCGTTATCATACCCGTATACTCGGCCATAAAAAACAGCGCAAAGCGCATCCCGCTATACTCGGTAAAAAATCCCGCTATAAGTTCCTGTTCGGCCTCAGGCAAGTCAAATGGCGCCCTGTTGGTCTCGGCAATGGCAGACAACACAAATACAAAAAAACCAAGCCACTGCGCCGTAATATACATCCCGCCCGGGTAGCGGCTCTGGGCGTTTACTATCTCTGTAATATTTAATGACCCGGCCATCAACATCACCCCGACAAGACTAAGCCCAAGCGGCACCTCATAGCTGATGACCTGTGCCGATGCCCTCAGGCAGCCCAGAAACGAGTACTTCGAGTTAGAAGCCCAGCCGCCTAATATTATCCCATATACGGCCAAAGAAGACATGGCAAACAAATACAAAAGCCCTATATTAATATTGGCAACTACAAAACCATCGAAAAACGGTATTACTGCCAGCGAGGCAAGCGCCGCCATCAGCCCCAGTATAGGCGCCATAAAGAATATTGGCTTGTCGGCATTAGTTGGTATGATGTCCTCTTTAAAGAACGACTTTATGCCGTCAGCTATCGGCTGCAATATTCCAAACGGGCCGACTATCATAGGGCCAAGCCGGTTTTGCATCCGCCCGATTACCTTTCTCTCGAAGTATGTGGCATAGGCCACGTGGCCCATCACAGCACCCAGGACGATGGCAATCTTGACCACAATGACCCCTATTGCCCATAGCCACTGCGGCAGCCCAAACATTGCCATCTCAGGTATCAACTAATTATCTCCAACGTATATATTTCCAACTCACTTGCCATAGGTGTGCTGATTATACACTTATCGCCGCATTTTTTCAATTTATTAAACTCATCTTATATCTTTTGTCATACCTTTTCAATTTGTACCTCGTTATCAGTATACACCATCGCCCCCAGTACCGGGTCAACAGCGTACCCCAAGAGTGCGTTAAAACTTACATTCTCAAACGTATTTGACAGTATTGCCGCCCCATCGGGGCAATCGCGAACGATTTTAAGCTTTACTTCGACTGAGCCTTTGTCTGTTGTCACCCTGACAGAGTCCTCACTGTGGAGGCCGCAACGCGCTGCCTCCTCCGGATTGATGGCCAAAAACGGCTCAGGGGCTACTTTTAGTATGGCCTTTGATTGTCTTGTCGTAGAGCCTGAGTGAAAGAGGGAGCGCTCAGGCAGCAATATTAACTTATACGGCAATTTTAACGGCAACGTGCCCGGCTCCTCTACACATGCCTTATGGACTTTAGGTAATTGGTCAAGACCCTCGACCACGAAGTCAGCCGCCACGCACTCAGATTGTACAGAGCCATAGGGCCACATCAGGCCGCCGTCTTTTATCTCTTCATATTCCGCCCGTAAGTGCAACGCCGAGACCTGAGTTATCTCCTGCCATACTTCCTTTGAGTCTGAGTATGTCTCGTTCATACCAAGTGCCTTGGCAATGTCAGCAATAACCCTCCATTCGCTCTTACCAGCGGAGACTGAAGAGCCTTTTCTGAGAAACTGAATCCTTCCCTCAAGGTTGGTCATTGTGCCGTCTTTTTCTGACCACGCGGCAGCCGGAAGCACCACATGGGCCAGGCGCGCTGTCTCGTTCATAAAAATATCCTGCACTATAAGTAAATCAAGCGCACTGAGCGCCCGCCGCGTCTTTTCCCGGTCGGGCAGGTTAAACACAGGGTTTTCACCCATTACATAAAGGGCCTTGAGACTGCCCTCTAACGCCCCATCGAGCATCTCAAATATATTCATACCTTTTTGGCCCTTTTGCTCGGGCAAGGTCAGCGTTACGCCTGTTTTGAGCTTCAACTGTCCGGGCGTCACAGGCGCACCGCCAGCAATAGCATCCGGCACACATCCCATGTCTAGGAGACCGCGGAAGTTCGGCTTTTTTGAAAGCAGGAAAATCTTTGCGTCTATCAAATAGGCAATCGCCGCAACAAGAAATAGTTTTTTTGAAGGCACACCCGAGTGCATCAACGTGGGGCCGATAACCACTACCGGCCTTTTCAGCCTGCTCAGGTCATCGATGGCCTCTTCCATGTCCTCAAGCATGACTGCGGTTGCCTTGAGCTCAGGCTCACAGGGTTGGCGCAGCGCTTTAATCTTTTGCTCTATGAAGGGATTTGCCCCGCTGAATCCTTTTACCTCGGCAAGACCGGTTACTATTGTACTTAAGACCGTCTCCTCGTGCTTAGGCACTGAGCTCAGGTAATAGTTGATAACGCTTCTGAGCCCGCCTGGCTGCCCTGAGACCACTACCTTTGCCCCCTGTCTCCATGCTGAGCGAATCTGAACACCCAGTACGGGGTTTATCGCCGTTGGGTCTCCACCAGCGACAAATATGCCGTCTGACTTTTCTATATCGGCTATGGCGTTTGCCGTTGCCCCGGGGCCAAAAATCCTCTCGATGTATGTCTTTGCGGGGGCATATGACAGCCTCGCAGTTGAATCTATGTTGTTTGAGCCGATGACAAATCTGATTAATTTTTGGAGCATATAGTTGTCTTCGTTTGAACACATGCCGGAGGCCAAAGCGCCAATTGCCGCGGCGGAGTGCTTAGATTTTATATCCTTTAGGGCTGCGGTGATATATTCTATGGCCTCATCCCAAGTTGCAGGCTCAAGCACCCCGTTTTTTCGAATCAGCGGTGTCTTTAATCTGGCTTCACTTTCTATGTAGTCATAGCCAAAGCGTCCGCGCACACATAAAAGCCCCTTATTAAGCCCAGTGCCAATCTTTGGAATCGTCCTTATTATAGCTGACGCCCTCATCTGTATGAAGGTAGTACAACCGACGCCGCAGAAGCCGCACACTGTCTCAATCTCTTTCTCCACATACCACGGCCTGTAGTTGTGCCTGTGAAGGCGCGACATAATCGCCCCTACCGGACACACCGTCAGGCAATTGCCACAGTATTCGCAGTCGTACTTATCGTGTGAAAACGTCTCTATGTAGGAATGTGCCCCCCTGCCGGTTACAGATATGGCATAGGCGCCCTGCCCCTCGTCACACATTCTCGTACAGCGCGTACAGAGGATACAGCGCTGCATGTTTCGTACAATAAACGGGTCATCCATGTTTTCACGATGCCTGCGCTTGCGCTCGGCAAAGCGCCCCTCGCTTGCCCCGAAGCGGGCAACCTGGTCCTGAAGCAGGCACTCCCCTGCCTTGTCACACACATGACAGTCAAGCGGGTGGTTTATCAACAGAAACTCAAGCATCGCCTTTCTTGTCTTAGTTATCTCATCTGACTCAGTCACTACAACCATGCCCTCGTTGACCTTTGTGGTGCAAGCTGTCTGAAGACGCGAAACACCCTCTACCTCCACGACACACATCCTGCAGCCGCCATACGCCTCAAGTCCGTCTATGTAGCAGAGCGTTGGGATTGTTACTCCAATGCTTTTTGCCGCGTCGAGAATCGTGGATTCCCTGTGAATCTCTACTTCCTGTCCATTTATCTTTAGTTTAACCATATTGTCAGTCCAAGCCTTCCATCTACTTTCGTCATTTACTTCTGTCCCCATTTCTGAGATGGGTCTGCTGCCTCACATTTCTTGTGCTTCACATGATACTCGAACTCCGTCCGGTAGTGCTTCATTGCGGCAAGAAGCACATGGGCAGCGCCGTCTCCAAGCGGGCAGAACGTCTTGGCAACGACATTGTTAGCAACATCCTCAAGTGTGTCAAGGTCTTCCATTTCCGCCATGCCATCTTCGATTCTTCCAAGTATTGTCCTCATCCAGCCAGTACCCTCTCTGCACGGCGTACACTTGCCGCATGATTCATGCTCAAAAAAGCGCATCGCCCGTTCATATATCTTCACAATACACATAGTGTCGTCAAATACCATAATAGCGCCCGAGCCAAGCATACTGCCATGCTGCACTAAACCCACGTAATCCATATGGCAGTCAAGATGCTCCGGCGTCAATATAGGGGTTGACAGCCCGCCAGGAATCACGCCCTTGAGCGCCCGTCCGCCGCGAATCCCCCCGCAGTGGTTATAGATTATCTCCCTAAGCGGTGTGCCAAGCGGCAGCTCATATACGCCGGGCTTATTTACCGCACCGCTTACGCAAAACAGCTTTGTGCCCGGTGAGTCTTTCGTCCCCAGAAGTTTGTAGGTCCTCGGAGCGGTCTCTACAATGTAGGTTATGTTTGCATAGGTCTCTACGTTATTGACAATTGTGGGTTTTGACCACGCCCCGGCGTTGACGGGAAACGGGGGTTTAACGCGAGGCTCTCCGCGTTTGCCTTCGAGGGAATTAATCAGGGAGGTCTCCTCGCCGCATATATACGCACCTGCGCCTCTGTGTACGGACAGATTAAACCGGAAGTGCTTTGACATAATATCGTTGCCAAGGAAACCATTTTCATAGGCTTCCTCAATGGCGTCGTTTAGTATCTTTTCCACATGCGGGTACTCCGCCCTCAGATATATATAGCCGCGAATCGACTGAAGGGCATAGGCGGAAATCACCATCCCCTCTATCATCTGATGGGGATTTCTCTCCAGAATAACCCTGTCTTTAAATGTCCCAGGCTCTCCCTCGTCCGCGTTACAGATGATATACCTAGGGAATTTGGGGTCTAAAGAGGCAAACTGCCACTTTAGACCCGTCGAAAATCCAGCACCGCCCCGGCCCCTCAGCCCTGACCTATTTATATCGTCTATGATGTCGCGAGGTGTCATCTCATTGACCGCGCGCTCAAGGGCTTTGTACCCGCCGGCCTTTATATATTCCTCTATGCAATGCGAGTTAGGGTTTTCTATATTTCTAAGGATTATTTTATTCATTTTATTTGTATGTATCCAGAATTTCTTTCAAATTGTCCACAGTGAGACCGTAGTGCCAATCGTCGTTTACAAGCATTGCAGGGGCCTTGTCGCACGCCCCGATGCACTCCATTATAACAAGTGAAAATCTGCCGTCTGTGGTTGTCTCTCCGTTTGAAAGGCCGTATGTCTTTTCAAGATAAACCTCAAGCGTGTCCGCCCCCATTACCAAACACGCCACGTTTGTGCAGAGATATATGATATGCCTGCCCATAGGTCTGGTCTTAAATAGGGAGTAAAACGTAACGACGCCTTTAATCTCCGCCGTGGGCATACCTGTATGCCTTGAGACATCCTCAATGGCCTTGTCGCTGAGCCAGCCATAAAGCTCCTGGGCGGCGTATAGGGCAGGAAGGAGCACAGCGTGAGTGTGCGGATAGAGCTTCTTAAGGGACTTGATTTTGTCCCTGAGTATTTGGCTCTTATCTTCTTGCGTCTGCACCGTTGCCGGCATAGCTGTTGTATCCATAGCGCTGTGCCTATCCCCTTTT
>JADFXZ010000240.1:2815-3485 GCA_015233265.1 Nitrospirota bacterium | reverse complement strand
CGTATTTAAGTAAGCCTATCATAAGCATACTAACGTGCTTGGATATACAGCACTATCGGCATTATTTCCTCTTTTTCACAATAAAATACAGCATCCCATCATATTTCATATATCCTGCCTGAAGTTCGGCCACACTGCCGCTGCCCCAGAAAAAGTCTGCGTGTCCCGGGCCTATTATTGCCCCTCCAGTGTCCTGGTTTAGGGCAAATCGTGTTAGTGGACTTTGGCCGGAGATGGTCTGCTCCTCAGAGAATTCGCTCTTTTTCGTCTGTACGAAAACCAGCGCCCCCTGAGGGAATAGCTTCTTGTCCGTGGCAATTGCCCTGCCATCGACAAGCGGCACACCGGTTGAGCCTATCGCGGATTCTTTCGATTCGCGAAAAAACACATAGCTTGGATTGTAAAATAATGCCTTATCTACATCTTCAGGGTGTTGCGCTAGGTATTTTTTTATTGTCTTGAGTGAAATCTCAGATAGCTGTAGTTTATTGTCATCGACGAGGACTCTGCCTGCCGGGCGGTACTTGTGGCCGTTTGCCCCGGCGTAGGTTACGTTTATCAGGCTACCATCCTCAAGCCTGAGGGTTCCTGAGCCTTGCACATGCAGGAAAAATAAATCCACACGGTTATCCACCCACGCTAGCTCAAGCCCCCGCCCCTCACTCCCCCC
>JADFXZ010000240.1:510-2801 GCA_015233265.1 Nitrospirota bacterium | reverse complement strand
TCGTGTGTGTAGTAGGGGACAAGCCTGCCGCCCTCTAACCTGCCAACGATCTTATCTCCCTTGTACTGCGCTTTAAACAGCCCCAAGTCCACCGTTACCATGTCCTTTGGCAGTCCATACAGGGGATAGATATATTTGCCGCCCTTTGTCCTGCTTCCGTTGAGTTGCGGCACGTAGTATCCTGTGTAATATACCCTGCCCTTGCCGTCACCGCCAGCCGCCGCGTACAGCGTGAAATCTTCCCGAACTAATCGATTAAGCATCGTGGTATCGCCTTTTGCAGTGTCGAGGACTGCAATAAAGTGTGTCAGTGAGTCTTTTATTTCCCTTGCCGTGTAGGTATCAGGCCCGTAGTGAAAGAGATAGTCGTCCTTAAGGGCGTTTAAATAGCGGAAGTTTCGCTCTATTGCCTCTTTTAGCGATGTGATTGGGGCATCGTCGGAAAACTCAGGATACTGCCCAACATCAAGCCTGACCAGGGCCATCTGCGCAGTTGGCTTAACCGCAATCTCAGCGCAGCTTGAGACAACAAGGGCAACTGCCATTAACAGCGCATATTTTAGTAAAATCCTCATCGTTATTTACAAGACATATTGTAGCAAAAATGTTAGAATATTGCCATGATAACCGAGAGTCTGCACCCAGGGTCAGCCGACATAGACGCCATGTCAACGGCGGAGGTCTTCATGCTCATCAACGATGAGGACGCCAAAATTGCAAAGGCGGTAAAAAAGGCAAAAAAGGCCGTATGCCTCGCCGTAGAGGACGCCGTTGCCGCAATACGGGCTGGCGGGTCAGTTATTTACATCGGCGCTGGCACAAGCGGGCGGCTTGGCGTTTTGGATGCCTCTGAGATGCCTCCAACGTTTAACGTTCCACCGCATGTTATTCGCGGCGTAATTGCAGGAGGCAGCCGTGCCCTGACCAAAAGCATAGAGGGAGCTGAGGACGACGATGCCGCCGGAGTTCGTGCCGCCAAAGGGATAACCGCCAAAGATATGGTTATAGGGATAACGGTAAGCGGCGGGGCGCCGTTTGTTTTGTCAGCCCTGAAAGAAGCAAAAAGACGCGGCGCGCGTTGCTGGCTATTGACCTGCAGTGACAACATACACGGGTTTCTTGACGGTATAATATCAATTGCCACCGGCCCGGAAATCATAGCCGGTTCAAGCAGGCTAAAGGCCGGGACGGCTACAAAGATGGTTCTTAATATGATCTCCACTATAACGATGATCCGTCTGGGGCGTGTGTATAAGGGGTATATGGTTGACGTAGTCCCATCTAATGCCAAACTCAGGCGGCGGGCTATGCGTATCATATGCCAACTTACCGGACTTGCCCCCGAACCAGCAGCCGAACTCTTTGACAGGGCACGGGGAAACGCTAAAACCGCCATAGCTATGCACGAAAAATCCATAGACTTCGCCGAGGCTAAGAAGCTCTTAGAGCAATCCGGCGGCTCACTGGCAGAGGCGCTGCGTTGCTGAGCAAATTTGAGAAAAAGAGTTGTTTTCAGATAGTCGGCCTCATGTCCGGAACATCACATGACGGCGTTGACGCGGCCCTTGTGCGGATTACACAGATTAACGACCACCGCGTCGAAGCCGCTGTCATTAAACATATACACGTACCCTACGACAAAAAACTAAGAGACACAATCCGGCAGTCATTCACAGGTGATACGGAGTTAATCTGCAGATTGAATTTCACGCTTGGCGAGGTGTTGTCAAAGGCTGCCCTGAGGGTAATAGCCCTTGCCGGTGTTGACCCCGCGAACATAGACTGCATCGCCTCTCACGGTCAGACAATCTGCCACTGCCCGCCATTGGGCTCAACCTACGGCTCTACGCTTCAAATTGGGGAAGCGGCCATCATTGCAGACCGTACTGGTATCATGAAAATTCGTCCCCGTCAGCGCCGGGTGTGCCATTACGGCAATCGGATAGGTCGCCGCCAAGTGCTTTGCCGTATCGAGTCCGATAATGTATGGAGAAATTAATATGCCAGCGGCGCCGTGGCCCACGGCAAACTCCACCTGCCGCTCAATATCACCAAAACCCGCAAGGACATTAGGGATGTACAGGCATCTCCTTCCAGTTTTATCTGCCGCCCTTTCAACCGCCTCCAGGCACAGCAGGACGCGTTGTCTAAAGCCGCAAAAACTATGGTCGACAAGGCCGTGGTCGTCCTTTACGATGTCGCCCCCGCCCCTGGCAAAGGCTGAGGCAATGGCGGCAAGTTCAGCTGCAGTGGCCCCCATGGGTTTTAAGGCAGTGGCCAGAAGCGGCCTG
>JADFXZ010000240.1:0-362 GCA_015233265.1 Nitrospirota bacterium | reverse complement strand
GCAATTTAAGAACTGCGGCAGCTGCCAGCCGGTGATTTCAGCGTTGTATTGGATTTCGGCCTTATACCGGCAATCATCTATCTGCTGGATTTGCCTTATAGTACCGGTTATGCCCGTGGTTATTTCCTCTTTTAATGGAAAATCGATGGGCAGCTCTACCGTTTGCTCATAGGCAATGTCTTTGGCTGTCTTGTGCGCGGCATCGGCGTCTTTGCACGTTAGTTCATATATTACGACAATTGGACTGTCCATGTACTACTAGTACCAAAATGTGCTCATATAAGTAAAGAGATTATCAGCGCGTCTTTCGCTTCTTTACACGTATAGTCAAAATGTTTGCGATTAAGAATGAGGACAGTTAA
>JADFXZ010000239.1 GCA_015233265.1 Nitrospirota bacterium | reverse complement strand
AAGAACTCCACCCGTAGTATTGACGATGAACAGCTGGTTGTCAAAAGGCTGCCAATATTCTTCAAGAAGGAGAACTTTAAGGTATTTAACGACACATCCGGACTAATAGGATTAGAAGTTATCGAACTAAATAAAATAGATGTTGTCGTAACAGATATTAACATGGCGGACATGGACGGTATCGAAGTCCTCAACAGCGCTAAGAGCTACTATAAGGACATCGAGTGTATTATTTTAACCGGCATAAAAGACAGCGAACACGCGATGCGGGCACTTCGCGCCGGGGCAGCCGACTATATCACCAAGCCCGTAAATCTTGACGAACTGCTTTTATCTGTAAATAAGACAGTAGAAAGAATAAACCTCAACCGAACACGTCTTTATAGAAATAGGGAACTGAAGATATCAAACGCTATTATAGCGAAGATGAACGAAGAACTTGAGAGAAGGACCCAGGAGCGCAAGTCTGAGCTTGACAATATTCAAGTGCAGCTATTTCACACATCAAAGCTGACGACTCTTGGGGAGATGTCTGCCGGCATTGCCCATGAGATGAACCAGCCCCTTGGCGGCATAGCGCTTGTTGCCAAAACTTTTCGTAAGCTGCTCGAAAGGGACAGACTCACGAGGGCAGAGATAGAATCCGGCCTTAACGACATAGAGGCATCAGTAAAAAGGATGTCGAAAATAATCCAGCACATAAGGACATTTGCAAGGCAGGATACACTGAAATTCACAGAGGTAGACATCATAGAGACAGTTAACTCCGCGTTCAGCCTGTTGGACGAGCAGCTGAGGCTGCATGAGATAGAGGTAGTTAAGGAATTTCCCGATGTAATTGCCAAGGTTATAGGCGAGCCTTTTCAGCTTGAGCAGGTGTGGATAAACCTCATCACTAACGCCAGAGACGCGATGAACGATAAGGCACAGGCTGCGTCAAATTACACTAAATGCCTGAGAGTTACAGTATTCGGCGATACCAAATCTGTTACTGTTGAGGTAAGCGACAACGGGATAGGGATGCCCCGGGAGATAAGGGAAAAGGCGCTTGAGCCGTTTTTTACGACTAAACAGGTGGGCAAGGGAACCGGCCTCGGCCTGTCCATAAGCTATGGCATAATCAATAACCACAGCGGCAGCCTTGAGATCGAAAGCGCTGAGGGCGAGGGTACGACCGTCAGAGTGACGCTGTCAACGCAACAGCCAAAGGAGTAATGCTACCCGTTTAGCCTTTTCTCTCAGGGGCGAGGCTCGCCGCAAATGCCAACATAGTATGTGCCCCAGGCTGCCGTGTGGCTTGAGCGGCATCTATCAACTCATATGATTTCGCAATGAGGCTGTCATCGCCAAGAAATCCGGCAAGCCTTATCATATTGTAAAGCGCAATGGAGTTACCAGAGGGGACAGCGCCGTCATAAAACTCCTTCTGACGCACGATAAGCGCCTGTGATGCCTTATCCGTAAAGTAAAGCCCACCAGCCTCGAAGTCCCAGAAGTGATCAATGAGATAGTCCATATACTTTTTTGCTGACAGAAGATACTGTTGCCCATGGGTTGCCTCATACAGCTCTATCAGCGCCCAGGTTACGCAGGCATAGTCGTTCACTGTAGCGGCGATGCCCATGTGACCGTCACGGTAGCGGTGCATGAGACTGCCACTGTCTACTGCCATCTTGCGCTCAATAAATTCAACTGCCCGTGCTGCTGCTGCAATTAGTGTATCGTCCTTGAATGCCATGCCGGCCCTCACAAGGGCTGCCGCCATGAGGCCGTTTAGGTCTGTGAGAATCTTGTCGTCTTTGTGAGGGGGGATCCTCTTTTGGCGCTCCTTAGAGAGTTTCTCTATTGCCGCGGTCAAAAGGGCGCGTTGTCCCTCGGTAAGTTCAGCCTCAGACTTCATCATGTGCAGGCAATGACTAATGTCCTTGTCTTGGGAAGCGGCGTTTATGCCGAAAACGTCCATAATGACCTCTGCCTCTGCAGTGGTGAGTGCATGATGGAGCTCCTCTGTGCTCCAAAGATAAAACTTCCCCTCCACGCCCTCGCTCTCAGCATCCTGCGCACAGTAAAACGCCCCCTCAGGGCTTAGCATATCTCGCATCGCATATGCAATGATCTCATAAGCAGTCCTTTTATAGGACTTATCTGAGGCCGCCGTGCAGCCAGCTGCGTAGGCCATCAGCAGAAGGGCCTGGTCGTAGAGCATCTTCTCGAAGTGCGGCACATGCCACGCTGAGTCTGTGCTATAGCGGTGGAAGCCGCCTCCGATGTGGTCATAAATCCCGCCCATACGCATTGAGTGCAGGGTCTTATTTACCATGGCAAGGGCTGAGTCCTGCCCTGCCTTACGATAATATTCAAGTAGAAATAAAATATTATGAGCAACCGGGAACTTTGGGGCGCCGCCGAATCCCCCATTTGTTTTATCAAAAGTGGACTCGATGGCGTCATAAGTCTTTTGCACGATTTCCGAAATTCTCTGTACACTTGCCTTGTCACTGGCTGCGTGTTCGCGCAGCAAATCTGTAATCTTCTGCGCCATGCCGATAAGGTCTTGCCGCTCATGCTGCCACGCGTGCTTGACACGAGGGACAAGAAACATCATGCCGGCAATTGAGCCGCTGTTGTGTTTAGGTATATAGGTACCGGCAAAAAACGGCCTGCCATCAGGCAGCATTATCATTGTCAGAGGCCAGCCGCCGCCACCGGTCATCATCTGGCAGGCTGTCATGTAGATATTGTCAATGTCGGGGCGCTCCTCTCTGTCGAGCTTTATGGAAATAAAGGTGTCGTTCATCAGGGCAGCCACCTCAGGGTCTTCAAAGCACTCTCGTTTCATTACATGACACCAGTGGCAGGTTGAGTAGCCAATCGAGAGGAATATGGGTTTATCCAACTCCACCGCCGCTTTAAGCGCCTCCTCTGACCACGCGTACCAGTTTACGGGGTTGTCTGCGTGTTGAAGCAGATACGGACTATTCTCATCTTTTAATCTGTTTTTTGCCATTTTTTTGTCTCCTCATAGGACATAATACCTGAGCCAGAGATACACGCTAGAAATCAGCATGGTTAAGAGCATAATGGGAAATCCGTATATAAAAAATCTGAAAAAAGTAATTTTTTTGCCAGCGCGCCCCGCCATGCCTACGACGATAACATTTGCAGATGCCCCGATTGCCGTACCGTTGCCGCCAAGACATGCCCCCAGGGCAAGAGACCACCACAGGGGCATCAGTTCCCTGTGCTGGAGCAGTTCAACGCCGTGCTGCCAGGGCCACAGTTGCTCTGCCATATTAACAATTAGCGGGTTCATGGCGGTAACATATGGAATATTATCAACTATCGCCGAGGTAATAGCTGAAAACCATAATACGACCATACTTGTCTTAAGCATACTGCCATGAGTCAGGGCAAGCACTTTCATAGACATCATCTTAATCAGCCCCACCATTTACTATCGGAGCCT
This sequence comes from Nitrospirota bacterium, assembly GCA_015233265.1. Taxonomy (GTDB): domain Bacteria; phylum Nitrospirota; class Thermodesulfovibrionia; order Thermodesulfovibrionales; family Magnetobacteriaceae; genus Magnetominusculus. The sequence goes on along the minus strand of JADFXZ010000239.1, from coordinate 31 downwards.
GCATGACTGGCGGTTTATCACAATGGGCATT
>JADFXZ010000012.1:23877-25114 GCA_015233265.1 Nitrospirota bacterium | reverse complement strand
AACAACGTGTTCCCGTTTACAGAGATAAACCCATCGTCGGAAAACATTGCCAGGTGGATTTATGACTCTATGAAAAAGAAGATAGTCGAAGACACCGTAAGACTCACGGCGGTTACGGTATGGGAGTCCGACACAGCGTCGGCCACTTATTATGAAGATTAAATCTGAGAGATTATGGCAATAGATAAAGAGTTAATAAACAACATATTAAGTTATTCCTTATCAAGGGAAGGATTAACTATTGAGGTCTATCTCGCCTCCGCAAGAAACGTAACCGCCGAGGCAAAAGACGGCGCTGCTGACGCCCTTGAGCGGGCTGAGTCCTCAGGGCTGTCTATCAGGGTTTTGAATGGCGCAAGACATGGCTTTAGTTATACCAACGATCTGTCGAAATGGCGGGAGACACTCGATATGGCCCTGCAAACGGCAGCCTATACTGAGGAAGACATTAACTGGTCGTTTAAAGGCGATTGCCAAAAATATGAAAGTGTCAAGACATACGATGACGCTGCCTTTGCCGTGTCAGAGTCTGACATACTCACGATGGCCCTTGGCATTGAACAGGCAGCCCTGTCAACTGACGAAAAGGTGAAAAAGGTAAGGAAGGCCTCGGCCTCAGTCTCCTGCGGCGAGCTTTATATTGCCAATACACGGGGGCTTTCAGGCGGGTATCGATTTACGTCTTGTACGCTTTCAGCAATGGCAATGGCGCAGACCGGTGGTGACAGCCAGATGGGTTGGGAGTACGAGTATAACAGGTCTCTTTCGGGCATTTCACCGCAGAGGGTGGGAAAAGGGGCGGCAACACGGGCGCTTGAGCTTTTAAATGCCCAGCGTTTTAAGTCAGTAAAGACACCAGTAGTTATTGAAAACTCTGTAGCCTCAGATTTTCTAAGCCTGTTGGCCTCATCGCTGTCATCTGAAAATGTCCAAAAGGGCAAGTCCATACTCTCTGGAAGACTCTCCGATCTGGTAGTCTCACAGAAGATTAATATCATAGATAACGCCCTCCTTGACGGCAAGGCCGGCAGCCGGCCGTTTGACGGCGAAGGGGTGCCTTCACGGAGGAATGCCCTCATAACGGACGGCGTATTAAATGGTTTTCTATATAATATGTATACGGCGTCAAAGGGTGGAGCCGTCTCAACGGCAAATGCCATACGTGGGGGGATTTCAGGGATTCCCACAGTTGGCGTATCCAATCTCTACATAGAGCCGTCCTCGTCAAAGTATACCA